>JANQZX010000007.1:0-22274 GCA_030728245.1 Saprospiraceae bacterium
TCATTGGAATGAAAGATAGTGCGGGAAATATTAGTCAATTAATTCAATATCAATCCATTATTTCATCTGATTTTAGTTTGTTGGTAGGAACTGCTGCTTTATGGCACCCTGCTTTAACCCTTGGAATAAATGGTGGCGTTATGGCTCTGGCTAATATCCTTCCCGCTGAATGTGTGAAAGTCCAATCTTTAGTAAATGAAGGTAAATGGAATGAGGCGGAAAATCTTTATAGAACTATTTTCCCAATAAATCATGCCATTACCGTTACTTTTGGTGTGGCTGGATTAAAATACGCGGCCGATTTATTAGGGTATAAAGGTGGATTTGTCCGAAGCCCGCTTCTTCCTCTGGCTGATGCACAAAAACAAACTATAAAAGATCTGCTCATTAAATCTAACTTCCTTTGAGAGAATCAACTGCAAAAAACATTGGTGATTACATCAGTGAATTTGAGCCAAAATATCAGGCATTGCTTATTCAAATGTGGGAAACGATATCCACTGCAGCACCCGAAGCTACCGAAGACATAAAATATGCTATGCCTACCTTCGTTCTAAACGGTAATCTGGTACATTTTGCTGCCTTCAAAAATCACATTGGCTTTTATCCCGGACCCGCTGCAATTCTTTATTTTTCCTCTGAACTGGCATCCTATAAAACATCAAAAGGGGCCATTCAATTTCCAGTAAATCAAGACCTTCCCCTTTCATTGGTAACTAAAATAGTCCAATTTCGTTTGGCCGAACAATTAGCTAAAAAGAAAAAATAGTCACCCCAAAGACCTCCTCATGAAAACTATCTTTCTACCATTTTTATTGGTTTATTTAGCATTCTTTCAGCCCCCCTCTCAGTCAAAAACTTTTATTGAAGTACCACTAGGTGGAAATACCTTTCAAACCAATGGCGCAAATACCGACCAACTGGATAAAAATGGTATACAAAGCTGGAATGCTAGTGAAAGTGTTTGGAGTACCTACTTTTATTCGGAAACTGCCAGGAAAGTATCTGTTTCCATTGAATATTCTTCCGTTCAAACTAAAAATGTTTTGTACATAAGCTTAAATGAAGGAAAATTTAAATCTATAGTCTTAAAAAAAACTTCCAACCAAATTTTAGTCGCAGGTAAGTTTAACCTTAAAAAAGGATATAATATCATCCACCTAAAAGCCAATGCAAAAGGGAAGGCACCTTTTCCTAAAGTGAAAAATTTTAAAATTTATTTTCAGGGTAAGGATGATTTTAAATTTGTCAGAGAAAATATCGATCAACGATTTTATTGGGGAAGGAGGGGACCTTCGGTTCATTTGTCTTATGAAATGCCTGAAAATGTAAAAGTGAAATGGTTTTACAATGAAATGACGATACCAAAAGATAAAGACCCTATTGGTTCGTACTTTATGTCTAATGGATTTAAGGAAGGATATTTTGGCATTCAGGTGAATAGTTTGAAAGAACGAAGAATTTTATTTTCAGTTTGGAGTCCTTTCCCTACTGATAATCCAAAGGAAATTCCAGATAATCAGAAAATCAAATTATTGAAAAAAGGCGGAAGTGTCTATACAGGTGAATTTGGAAACGAAGGTTCTGGTGGTCAAAGCTACCTTGTTTATCCATGGAAATCTGGCATTACTTACCAATTTTTAACATCCGTTGTGCCTGATAATCAAGGTAATACCACCTACACTGCTTATTTTAAAGATCCTGAAAATGCGAAGTGGATATTAATCGCCAGTTTTTTACGACCCCAGACCAGTACCTGGTACACCAGGGCACATTCTTTTCTTGAAAATTTTAATGACGAACTGGGTTATTTAAACAGAGAAGTCCAATATCAGAATCAATGGGTTGTGGATGATAATGGAAAATGGTATTCCTTACATAAGGCGAAATTCACTGGCGATGATATTGCCAGAAGGCAATATAGATTAGATGCAGACGGAGGTATTAAAGATGGCACATTTTTTCTCCGTAATGGGGGTTTTTTCAACTCCACAACCCCATTAAACAGCAATTTTAGCCTACCTCCAAACACTCAAAAACCTGACATAGATTTTAACAGTCTGCCTTAGAATAATTAAGATAAAGTCGAAAGTTTAATCTTTAGACATTTATCTACCAATATAAAATATTACCTTTATTAGATCAGTGTTAATTTACAACTTTTAACTATTAATTATGAAGAATTACATTTTTCCATTATTCCTTTTACTGGGTATTTCTTTTCTTTCTTGTGATAACGATAGTGCCATACGCGAAAAAGCAGCCCAAACATTGCCACAGCCTTCTCCTCAGACGAATACTAATCAGATGCCCGTAAGTGGCGCTTTGGCTGGTGTTCAGCACTACATTTGTCCAAATAATTGCCAGGGAAGCGGTGGCGAAGCACAAGGAAATTGTCCAGTTTGTGGAACAGCCTATTTGCATAACCAGGCATTTCATGCCAATGATGCTCAAAACCAGGCTGCACCGCCGCCTACACCTACACCTAATCCTGCGACACCTACTGAACCTGCGCAAAACACTGCGGGAGTATGGCATTATACCTGTGCTAAAGGATGTGCCGGAGGTGCTGGAACTGCTACTGCATGTTCAAGCTGTGGTGGTATGTTAGCACACAATGCAGCTTACCATAATTAGTACATTATAAGATAAGATTTACACGAAATAATATACATAATAACCGATCCGGGTAATTAATTCATTTTACCCGGATCAGTTACGTTTATATAAAAATAGAAAGGATAACAACGCCTGGAAAATAAACCGATATATTGATTAGGGGAGCAAAAAATGGTTATCAGAAAAATCCGTTAAATACGCCGTTAAATTCTTAAGTAAAACTTCCTGTCAAACTAAATAAAAGGCTATGAAACTTCAACCCAATGGTTGAACTTAAGACTTACTATATATAAAATCGGTAAGAGTCTGTTCTAAATTTTCAACGGGTGCTTTGACAAAGGTCAATCCGGTTATCTTTTCAAACAATTGAATGTATCTTTCTGACACCTCATTTACAAAAGATTCAGGCATGTCGGGTATATTTTGACCTTCCTTACCCTGGAAACCATTTAACATGAGCCATTCTCTCACAAACTCCTTAGACAACTGGGTCTGCCTTATACCCTGAGTTTGACTTTCCTGATACCCTTCTGCCAAAAAATACCGGGAACTATCTGGTGTATGAATTTCATCAATCAAATAAAGTTTACCTTCATAAAGGCCAAATTCATATTTAGTATCTACTAAAATTAATCCCTGTTTTGCCGCTAACATAGTCCCCCTTTCAAATAAAGCACGGGTATAAACTTCCATTTGCTCATATACATTTTCGGGAACCAATGAACTGGCTAAAATTTCCTTTCGGGAAATATCAGCGTCGTGTCCTTCATCTGCTTTAGTGGTAGGCGTAATAATGGGAAAGGGTAATTTATCCCCTTCGCTTAATCCGTCTGGCAAGTTAACACCACAAAGATTTCTTAATCCACTGGAATAAACTCTCCAGGAATGTCCGGCCAAATATCCCCTGATAACCATTTCCACTTTAACAGGTTCACAGGCAAGACCATAAGCAGCATTTGGAGCAGGAACCTCTAAGAGCCAATTAGGCACAATATCTTTTGCATTATTTAAGAAATAAGCAGCCATTTGATTTAAAACCTGGCCCTTGTAAGGTATAGGTTTAGGTAGAATATAGTCAAAGGCCGAAATTCTATCTGAGGCTACCAGTAGCATTCTATCATCAAAGGTGTAAACATCTCTGACTTTACCCCTGTAAAAATGGGTCATATTGGGTAAGGTCATCCTACTTTTTTCTTTTTCTATACTCATTTTACCAGCTTGTTAATATTTCACTAAAGTAACAGTACCTTGCAAAGGGAATAATTTTCCATCCCGACGTTTAACCACAGCCTGATAAATGAAAACACCCGAGGTCATATATTGATCCCTATGTTTTCCATCCCAACCCATCATTTCATCGCCAGGAACAAGAGATTTACCATCAAATAATAAATTTCCCGTTCTACTATAAATTCTTAGGGAAGCGATTTCTGTAATTATCTCAGACGCAAAAATGGTAAAAAAATCATTTACACCATCACCATTTGGTGAAAAAACATTTGGAATAAATACTTCAATATCTTGAGTAACTCTCACATTAATTACATCGGTTGCCTTACAGCCATTGGAAGAAATAACTTCAAGCCTGTAAACAGTGGTATTGACTGGCGCTACTTGAATGAAAGGAGATTTTGTATTCAAATGATTTAAGGAGGGATTCCAGCGATAGTTTGCATCAGGAATAATCGGGATATTTGCCCCTAAAATCAGGCTGTCTCCAGCTACTATAACCGTATCATTTCCAAGAGCCACCGTGGGAATTACAGGCTCGGGAACTAAAAAGGGAAACTCCCTTTTACACCCAAGTGAATCTATTAAAATGAGAATTTGTGGGCCGGCAGAAGTTAACTCGAGACGCTGTAATGAACTGGAATTACTTAAAAAACTAGAAAAAGGTGGCGTTCCTCCGTATATTTTGTTGATTTTCAACTCCCCTTTTGGTCCGCCAAGACAACCTGGGGGTATAATATCATATTGGACTGAATCAATAACAGGTGCATAATAAATAACCCGAACCGACGCCTCCTCTGTACAACCTGAAGAAACCTCCTCAACGACTACATTATAATTTCCTTCCTTTCTGGCCAGGGTAGAAGAACCATTGGGAGAACCAAATATTTCACCGTTGGGGGTTGACCATAAATATCTATACGCCTGATTGGAAGGGACTTTAACAGTTACCAACGTTTGTGTTCTGGAACAATTCAATGTTTGAGGTACCTCTACTTCTAATCCTATGGGTCTGTTATCATAATACACCAATACAGAATCGGTAAATGAGCAACCATTATCCGGACGCGTTAATTCCAACTTATACAAACCTACTTCCCTGGCTAAGAGTTGATTTCCATTTACTATGGACTTTAAATCCAAAGGAGGAATCCATTTAAACAAAGCAGAACTTGGGAAAATCGCCGTGGGAGCCATCCAAACCTCTTTAACGCGACAAGAAAGAGCGACGGTATCTATTAGTTTAAATCCAGGTTTAACATAATCACCAATGACCTCAATAGGTAACAAAGATTCACACCCTGTTACAAGATCAGTAACTTTAACTTCATAAGTGCCTGTTTGAGTGACACTTACGGCAGCTATATCGGGCACAGAACTTATTTTTCCACCAACCTTCTCTTTCCATAAAAAACGTAAGGGGAAATTATAAGCACTTACGGAAGGCGTTGCATCCAAGCGAATAACATCTTTTTTGCAACTCAGAGTAAGCCCATCCGCTAAATTCAAATTTACTTTTGGTTTATTAGAGCCATCTCCCACCTGAACAATATCTACTGCCTGACAAAAATTTCCTGAATCTTCTACCAGTAACCAGAAAAGTCCGGTTTTATCTACCGAGGCATTGGCTGTCAATTCACCTGACTGTATCACACTGTTTTCAGAGTACCACTTGTAGGAAATAACCCCCGACGTAGAATTGGGCTTAGCGACCCCTTGAAGTTTTATGGCAGGATGCAGACAAGTGAGTAATGTATCCTTTCCCGCATTAACCGAAGGTTGATTTAAATCTGCTTTTATAAAAATAGTATCAGTTCTGGTACAACCATTATTCTTTTCCGTAATCTGCACCCGGTAGATATCTTCTCTAAATAAACGAGGTGAAATATTTGTCCTCTCTATCATCGATCTCCCACTATTGGCCATCCAGCTAAATGTATAATTCAGGGTATCCCCAAACAGATTTGGCTTAAGTTGAATAATTGGCTTATTACATCTTAAGGTATCACTGGAGGGATAGTCAACAGCGGGACTATTAAAATCTTCTTTTATAAGAACACTTATACCATTTACACACCCCGTCAAAGTATTTTGTACTTCAAAACGATAAAGTCCACCTTCAGAAAATACCTTTCTAAGATCGCTGCTACAATTGGTTCGATTTCCTAAAGTGTCCAGCTCACACCACTTTCCCGAAAATCCTGTGGAAGACGGTAATTTTCCTAAATAAGTTAATTCTCTTTTTTTACAAAGTAAAGTTGAATCATTGAAAGAGGGTACAATGGGTAAATTATTATCTTTTAAAACCAACATACTATCTACTGACGAACAACCATTTACGCCATCTGTGACAGTAAGATGATAAGACCCAGACTCGGTTATAAATGGATTTAGAGTGCTCTTACCACCAAGAACGCGGCCTCCATTTTTACCTTCCCAAAAATAAGTGTATCTATCTCTTTCGTTTGCTGAGGCAGATCCATCCAGATTAAACTGAGTTTGTGCACAGGTCAATAATTTATCTGCACCTGCGTTAGCTCTTGGTTTATTCCGGTCAACACGCACCAAAACTTCTGCAAAGTTAATACACGCATTACGCTTATTTGTAATATATACCTGATATAATCCTGCTGAAGTTGCCAGCAGTTCGTAGTCGTCAAGTACCGCTATATTTTCACCGACAGGCGGCAACCATTTATATTGAAAATTTGTGTCAGGTCTTAAGACAGGGGCTAATAAGGAGACAGTATCAATCAAGCAATTCAATGTATAACTTTCAGGATCTTTGATAGGTGGGGGTACTAAATCTCCTATCACCATCACTTCAAGAAGCGTCTCTAAGCCATTGGCAGCTAATCCTCTTAGCGTATAGGTACCTGGTCTGTCCACCCGTTGATTTCTAAAGTCATTCCCAGGCAAAATACCAGGTCCTGTCCACCGAATATCACAATTCAGGCAGGGTCTGCACAAGTCAACTTGCAGGGTTGTTTCTCTGCGGGAACAAGTTAAAGTGTCTGGCGTACCAATCAATCTTAAACAGGGAGGACAAAGCTGATCGTCAACCTGAACAGAATCAATAACAATACAATTTTGGGTAGGATCGGTAATTTCCAGGAAATATTTCCCTGGTTTATTTATCCAGACTTGCAAACTATCTGCATTTTTATAAATGCCCGTTCCACTCCATTTATAGGTAAATCTAGGATTTACAGGGATTACTTGAGGTGCGTACCCAAATGAATCCTGATTACATGGATAGGTAGTTTTAAAAAATCTTACAACGGGCAAGGCTTCATCCTGAAAAACATTTACCTGCCCTGTAGCAAAACAACCATTTTGTTTATTGGTAATTTCTAAGGAATATAACTCCGGTTTTATGGTATTAAAAGTAGGTAAAGTGGTCACTGTATCTCCATTAGCATTCAACCAAACATATTTAAAAATACTGCCAGAGGAAGAACCTGAACCATCTACTTTTATTACCTTTTGGTTACAGGTTATGGTATCAGGTTTTGCTATAACAACGGTAGGTTTAAGCTTGTCTTCAATAATTTCAACCAACATGGTATCTGAAGAATTAAACACTGTATTAGTAGCGATTAAACGATACATACCAGGGCAATTTACGCTAATATCAGTCGTCCCCTGCCCACTTAGCAAACAATCGTTTCCTGATAAAGAACTCCAATTATAGGTGGTAACTTCATTTGGATTTGTGATTCCTGCCTTATAATTTACTATAGCTCTTACGCAATTAATTGAATCCGTTTTATTGGCAAAAAGCTTTGGTGTACAATTTTCCGTGATGGAAATGCCCGTTTCTCTGCTACAACTATTGATAGTGTCAAGCAAGGTAAATCTATAAAAACCGGCATTCTTAATGGTCGGTTGCAACAAAGTTGATTCAGCTCCTATCACTCCACCCTGCTCTCCTTTCCAACTAAACCTTATTCTGTTCAGACTACTCACTGAAAGTTTCAAGGTGGCATTGCCCGTTACACAATTCAAGGTATCAGAAGGAGGTAAAATAATGGTTGGCAGCAGTGTGTCTATTGCCACTGTAACGGTAACGCTATCCTTACAACCATTTCTGGAGTTCTCCACATTATACTTAAAAATACCAGGAGAACTTAAAGTTTGTGTCTTTCTTGTGGGTTGGGAGAAAAAAGAGATATTATTTGATTGAATAATCGTCCATCTGGCAATAAATCCACTACCCCCGTCTGAAAGGGCACTTCCAATGGTTACTGAATTTGTTGCACAAGTCAAAAATTTATCCCCACCACCTAATGCCACTGGTCTTAGGGTATCTGCCTGAATGGTGATATCTGTACTATCCCGACATCCATTTATAATGTTTGAGACCTTAAATTTATAATTACCGGGAGATAAAGCATAAGCAAATTTTTCATTTTTCTTTGCCCCCAACTTGCCATCTAAGGTTGACCAAAAATAGCTAAATTCAACTCCTTCAGATGTTAAGGTGCCGCCCATAATAACTGAATCTACCTTACAAGTGTATGGTAAAAGAGTACCTTTTGTTATTTGAGGAATAGCCTTATTTTCAATTACCTGCAACAAGGTATCAGTGCATAACTTCTCCTCATCATATATAATATTCAACTGATAAAAACCAGCAGCAGAAACTGTTAGTAATGGATTAATGCCCACCACTATCGGGGTACCAATAGAGGCATCTAATTTCCTCCATTCGAAGGTCGTCTTGTAAATATCTGACTTTGTTCCACGGGCATCTATAGAAACCGAATTTCTGACACAGGTTAAGTCCTCTGGCAAAATAATTTTAAGATCTCTGCCATAGTATTTAAGTTTCACATTTACCAAACTATCACAACCAGATATTGCCTTTAGTTTAACTAAAAAAGTACCTTCCGTTCTAAAAGTAGAATCACCCACCTGAAATGTCCCTTTTGGACAAATGAAATCTATAAATTTAATATTAAGTTCCGTTACGCTATCACAAGCTCCTATTTTGGGAATTACCTGCTTATAAACGCCTTCTTGGTTAAAAAACTTTCCATCAAAAAGAATGCTATCCCCTTTAGGAAGGATCCAGGTTACCTTTTTAACACAGTTGGTAGGCGTGAGATTGAACACGTACTCACCAGTAGAAAGAGCCCCACAGGTATCCTTTTTTGTCGCTGGATTTTGGAAAATAGCCAGTACCTCTGAAGAGGTCTTTTTTCCAATGAAAGATTGAAAAATGGAAATAGAATCCTTTATGAATGAAAAACCCTTCGCTTTATAACTTCCTGGTGGAAGGTTTCTAAGATCTCTATTGGCCGATATATCAAAAACGGTATCATTTCTATAAATCATGTATCCGTAACCATATAAAGTGGTATCAGGTATATCTGTTACATCGGCATAGATAGGTCCTGGCAAGGTCACAAGTTCGGTGTTGCCGGCACAAGCGTTGATGATGGTGTCTTTTAGCTCTCCCGCATTGGCTTTGCAACAATTATCCCCATCGATAATAGCAAAATGAATTTTAACGTCCCGAATACTATTTAAATCACCACTGATTTCATTTTCTGCACCTTTGGTATTAACGAGTAATTTCCAAACACCATTGACCTTTCCCGTAAAACCCTGCAAGTCATTCTTGAATGGAAAATACACCCCTGTGGGTTGTATGCCAGGATAATCATTTTGCCATCGAAAAGTATCCGTTGATGCACTGGTTGGTATAAAAGTTAGTCTGTAAATACCCCCTAAAATATCATTTTCAACATAATCATTGACTGGACCTACTAAAAAAACAGTATCCCCTTTAGGAGAAATGAGCGAAATAGATAATTTTGATAATTCAGGTGAGATAAAGCGCAAAGTTATGCTATCAATCTTTTGACCTCCCGATAAATCATCTTTTATGTAATCGAATACATTGATATTATAGGAAAAAATGGAGTCAAAATAAATAGGTTTAGGCCCTTGAAAACCGCAGTTTTGAGCCTTTACATTTAAAAAAAACGAAATGGTGAACAATAAAACTAAATAATGTCTCATTGCATTAATATTGTGACATGGGATAATAACGACAGACCATAAAATTTATTCCTTTCTGTTTTTTCATTTGAAGGTGTAAATTACAGTCTTTTTTGGAATTAGACTTAATCAAGGACTAAAAGAAAAGTAAACCAAACAATATGAAAGCTATAAAATGTTTATTTATTGGATTAATTTTTGTTTTAAAATTATCGGATATAAGCGGACAGGCAAGTTCCGGATTAAAGTATCAAAAACAGCCTACGAAGGAACCTAGTGTTGTGTCCACAAAAATCTGGTATGGCGGGGGATTAAATTTGGGTTTTTCAGGACAATCCGGTTTAAATGTGCTTCAACTTGGAGCAAGTCCAATGGTTGGATACAAAATTTTACCCAGATGGAGCGTAGGACCCAGAGTTAGTTTTCTTGCCTCGAGGTATTCAGGACGTTCTTTTATTAACAAAATAACGCCTGTAAACTGGGGTATTGGTGCATTCACCCGGGTAAAAGTTATCTCTTCCATATTTGCTCATGCAGAATATGAAATAGCTAATGAGGCCTTTATTTCTTTTGACGGTCCAAAATTATACGCCGACAGGTTGCAACAAAACAATGTATATGTGGGTGGTGGTTATAGCAGTGGACAAGGCAACACCAAATTTGAGATTGTTGCCTTGTACAACCTGCAGACGCCAGAATCTACGCTTTACTACATCTCCCCTTTCACCTTCAGATTTGGCTTTACTGTAAATTTTTAACTTAAAATCCAACTTCAAACCCAACGAAAAAATGTCTTCCTGCTTGGGGATATACACCAATATCGCTTTGCAATTCCCCATTCAGGAAACTGCTGTAAACCCAGCCATTGCTAAAATAACGATGGTTTAACACATTAAAAATATTACCAGAAATGGTTATATTCTTTTTTAACTGAAATCGTACGGCGGCATCATTAATAAAGAAGGAAGGAATTACATTTTGTTCATTCCCTGTATTATCTAAAAACTGGCGACTTACGTATTTGGCATTCCAAATAACCTCCAATGGATTTTCCAAAAAGAAAGGGAGATGAGAAAAAAGGGACCATTTAAGCTCAGCCGCTGCAATAATTCCTGGTGAAAAGGCAATATCTGTACCGGTAAATGGTAAAGCCACTTGGCCCTGCCATTCCCAATTTTCGTCATAATCGTCGATAAAAGCGGTATAAGAACCTATTTTATTCGCACTTACTGCCAGATTAGATTTTATTTCAAGCACTCTGTTTATTTGCCAGCCAGCTTGCCATTCAACCCCAATACGATAAGCATCAGGCATATTTTCCCTGATATACGCACCTACATCATTTAACCTTCCAGTTTGTACCAGCAAGTTCTTATAATTCATGTAAAAGCCATTTACTTCCCACTGAAAGGACCTATTTGAAGCACGAAATCCCAATTCTAAGTCTTGTAAATTTTCAGCTTTTGGTCTGAATGACTTTAAATTATCGACATAATCGTCTCTATTTGGTTCTCTATTTGCAATAGCATAGGAGAGAAACAGATTATAATTTGGTTTAAATTCCCAGAACAGACCTGCTTTAGGATTAAAAAAAGTTAATTTTTCAACGGAGGGAATACGTAGCCCCGAGTCATTAAATCCTTCGAATTGATAATTAATGTGTCGAAGTTGAAAGTCTGTCCAGGCAGAAACATTGGGTAAAATCTCAATATTATTTTTCCAGTAAGCATTTACCTCAAATTTTGTTGCTAAATTATCATAATATCTATGGTCGGGAAAAGTATTGCCTGCAATGGACGCCCAGGTGAGTTCTCCAAAATGTTGGCCTACATAATTATGCACTGCGCCTCCAAAAACAGATTGCATTTTAGTATCTTTATAAGTAACCGAGAAAATACCCCCATAGAAATCATTATCAAGCCAGCGACGACGGATCACATCAATATTAGTCGTAGGATCTATGCCCTTAGGAAGGGAAAAAGAGTAATCGGATGCATTTTGATTACTTCGAAATTGCTCAAAATAACCCCTACCCTTTGTGTAGTGTAAAGCGATATTGGAGGTAAATTTCGATGACCATAGTCTATCATAATGCCATTGATAATGAGTTTGGCGATAATTATCAATTTCATCGGGATGAGGAGAACCCTGTCTTTCTGCTCCAGCAGAATTAAATGTCCTGGTATTCCAATCAGCCTCTAAAGAGAGCGGAACACCATTCCAGGCCTGATAGGTCCTCTCACTTCCGTCAATAATGGATAACCTCATTACTGAATTCTTTTGTTTCCAGGTTCCAAACAAGGAAAAGCTATTTAAATCAGCTTTAGCCCTGTCAATGTATCCGTCAGAAGAAATTTTCGACAATCTGGCATCAAATGAAAAACCATTACCCATATTTCCGGTACCCAGTTTAAGGTTTCTTTTCCAGGAATTAAATGAGCCAAAAGATTGATGAGAAGAAACATAAGCTTTTTCACTATTTACGTTGGTATTCAAATGAATAGAGGCACCAAATGCGCCACTGCCATTCGTAGAAGTACCTACACCCCGTTGTATTTGCAAATCAGAGATAGAGCTGGCCAAATCGGGCATATTTACCCAAAATACCCCATGAGATTCTGCATCATTCACTGGAATACCGTTTAGGGTGACATTGATCCTTGTTATATCAGCACCTCTGATTCTCATGCCGGTATAGCCAATCCCCGCACCTGCATCGGAATTAACTACCAGCGATGGGGTAAATCGCAGGAGATAAGGCAGATCCTGACCCTGGTTATGATCTTTAATATCTTCCGCTGAAATTGACTGATAAGCTACAGGGGTTTCGTTTGTCGCGCGCGTACTAACTATCCCAATTTCATTGAGCAAATAGCTCTCAGGCGACAGCGATACCCGAAGGTTTATTGGCTTTTCAGTCAATCTCAATTTTTCCTTATATGTAGAATAACCGATAGCAGAAATGACTATCGTGTAATCACCAAAAGGGATTTTGTCGATTAAAAAATCGCCTTTGCTATTGGATGCCACACCAAATGAGGCATTTTCTAAAGAAATAGACACGCCTTCCATAGGATTTCCGCTATCATCTTTAATATTTCCAGCAATAGTACCTTGAGAAAACAAATAAAAGGAAAAACCCAGGGTGAGGTAAATAGAAAATAGAATCTTCATTTTTAATAAAGAATTAAAATTAAAAATAACGATCCATTGGGGTTCGGAAAGTTCGTTCAGCATGCACCGCGAACGATGCTCATTTTCCTTTCCGGAATTACCCGGCCAGGTTCAATGGGTATAATCTCAGCGTACCAAAATGGTAGCACCCCAAATGAGAGAATGCAAATTTACAAAAAAAATAAGCGTATAAAAAAAATTAAATTAATATTTTGTTCAAATGGTTCAAAGTAGAGCGCCATCTATCCACTTCTTGTTCGCCCTCAACGATATAGTATTTTCTTCCGAATTGATTTAAAAGAGAGATGAAAGAATCAAATATTTGCGGTCTTAAGTGTGGAGTCTCCCGCAAAGGGTCTGCTTCCCAGGGTATATCAGGTTTGCATACCAAATAAACACATTCTTCATCGGCTATAAAAAGGTCCCGTATTTGTGGATCTATGCTACCAAAACGATATTGAAACCAAATATCTATGGCTTCCACGCCAGTATCACAAATTAGGACTTTGCTGACATTTGACTTATACAACTGATGCCAGAAAAGCTGGCCTCTAGCCATATCCAACAGATTCAAAGCTGTATATGACGCTGTCAAAGTAGGTATAAAATAACGCGCGAATTCTGGAACAAAAGGTTCCTTTAGGTAGTTAGATAGGCTTTTGGTCAAAGTTGATTTTCCCGTTGATTCAGGCCCAGTGATTATAATTTTTATCATTGTTGTCGATAATAGGGAGATTTTCAATAAATAAATACCTAAAGATATGCATGATATTGAACCTTTTTTCAAATGGATAGATGATTATTCCGCAGCAAAAGACGAAAGGTCGCCCTTTTTTAATAGAACTTATAACGAATTTTATTTTGATAATAAAATCTATAATTATTTAATCCACCCGCAGTGGGATGACATGGGTTCGGAGACTTTATATCTTAAAATATTATGGGTTGATTATGATTTAAAATTTACCATCATCGAATTCCTGGGCGAATGGAATGATTGTATCGAGGAAGATTGTCAGATTTTAAAAAGGACTATCATTGATAAAATGTTAGCTTTGGGCATCGTGCATTATATACTTATCGGTGAAAATATATTAACTTTTCATAGTGGCGATGACGATTATTATCAGGAATGGGTAGAAGAAGTTTCAGAGGAAGGAGGTTGGGTTGCCTTATTGAATCTACCGAAACATGTTTACAACGATTTCAAAGATGCACGCATCCATCATCTGTTTTTTATGGGTACAGATTACAATACTTTTAACTGGCGAATATTTAAACCACCTTATATTTTCAAATTACTGGAAGAGCGAATTGAAGGTTCCATAAAATCTTTACCCTCAATGTAGGTTTAAAGTTATCCGAATGATTACCTTTGCAAAATGTTTAAAAGCGGTTTTGTAAATATTATTGGTAAACCCAATGTGGGTAAATCAACACTAATGAATGCCTTAGTGGGAGAAAAGATGTCTATCATCACACCTAAACCACAAACAACAAGGCACAGAATATTAGGTATTTTAAGTGGCGAAAATTTTCAACTCATTTTTTCTGATACCCCTGGTTTCATTGATAATCCTGCCTACAGGATGCAAAAAACAATGAATAGTTCTGTCCGGGGAAGTTTTGAGGATGCTGATTTATTAGTCTGGGTATCAGAGTTTTCAGAACCTGACAATAGTTTGGAGGCACTTCATGAATCATTAAATACCTTAGAAATCCCCTTAGTTTTAGTATTAAATAAAATAGATTTACTCACCCGCGATGAAATTTTAGGATGGATTGAGAGGAAAAGAAATATATTTCCCAATGCTCATTTCTTTGCCGTTTCTGCCCTCAGGCAAACCCAAACGGAAGATTTATTGACCTTTATCAAGGAAAACCTTCCTGAAGGCCCTGAATATTACCCCGCTGATCAGCTAACCGATAGAAATGAGCGTTTCTTTGTTGCAGAGATTATTCGCGAGAAAATTTTACTTCAATATAAGCAAGAAATACCTTATTCGGTGGAAGTACGGGTGGAGTCTTTCAAAGAAGACGTAACCACCTCGGGAAAACCCATTGTAATGATACAAGCCACCATTTTTGCTTCCCGAAAAAGCCAGAAACCCATTTTAATTGGTCGGGGGGGAAGTTCCTTAAAGGCACTGGGTGAGGCATCAAGAATGGATATTGAAAAGTTTTTAGCCTCTAAAGTTTATTTAGAGCTATTCGTTAAAATAAGAGAGAATTGGCGCGATGATGAACACTCATTAAAGCAGTTCGGATATGAAGGATAATTGGGGTATAATACGTATTTTTACCCTTTCATTTAGTTTTTGAAAAGTCAAACATGAATAATATAGTGGCCATTGTTGGCCGACCCAATGTAGGAAAATCAACCCTATACAATCGTTTAATTGGTGAGAGAAAAGCCATTATTGATAACGTTTCAGGCGTAACCAGAGACAGACAATATGGTCCAAGTTACTGGAATGGTAAAAATTTTACCGTCGTTGATACCGGTGGCTTTGTTAAGCATTCCCAGGATATTTTTGAATCGGCCATTAGAACGCAAGTTAAAATTGCTATCGACGAAGCAGCGGCCATCATTTTTATGGTTGACGTAACTACCGGTATCACTGACCTTGATGATGAGGTAGCTGATATGTTGCGAAGAACAGACAAACCTGTTTTTCTGGCCATTAATAAAGTCGATAACGGCAACCGCTTGCTGGAGGCTAATGAATTTTATGCTCTTGGTTTCGAAAATGTCTTCTTCCTTTCTTCCATCACAGGATCTGGAACGGGGGAAATTTTGGATGCCGTGGTGGAGCATATTCATGAAGAGGAAGCGCCCACTGATGAAATTCCGCGTTTTGCCATTGTCGGTCAGCCCAATGCCGGAAAATCTTCCCTTACCAATGCTTTTTTGGGAGAAGATAGAAATATTGTTACTGAAATTGCCGGAACTACCCGCGATGCCATAGATAGTCATTACAAGAAATTTGGTAAGGAATTTATTCTCATAGACACCGCAGGTATTAGAAAAAAAGGAAAGGTTCATGAAGATCTTGAATTTTATTCAGTTATGCGTGCTATTAAAGCGATGGAGGAATGTGATGTCTGTATTTTATTGGTTGACGCTACTTTAGGTATGGAATCGCAAGATGTTAATATCTTTGCCCTGGCTCAAAAAAGGCAAAAAGGTATTGTCATCCTCATTAACAAATGGGATCTAATAAATAAAGAGACGAATACTTCACGTGATTTGGAAAAAGAAATTCGTGAAAGAATCGCTCCTTTTACCGACGTTCCAATTCTATTTATTTCGGCTACTGAAAAAGTAAGAATTTTTCAAGGGCTCGAAGCTGCCTTGTCTGTCTATGAAAATAGGACACGAAAGATAAAGACTTCGGAGTTAAACGACACCCTTTTACCGATTATAGAAAATATGCCTCCCCCAGCACATAGAGGAAAATATATTAAAATAAAATATATTACTCAGCTGCCAACAAGGAACCCGTCTTTTGTATTTTTCTGTAACCACCCTACTCACATTAAAGACCATTACCGGAATTTCCTGGAAAATCAAATGCGTAAACATTTTAATTTTACAGGAGTTCCCATTCACATATTGTTCAGACAAAAATAAGGATGTCCTTATAAGATTATGAAGTGTTTTGAAACGCCTATTTCGGGACTTTTGCTTTTCGAACCCACTGTTTATCCTGACGATAGAGGCTATTTTTTCGAAGCTTTTCGCGATGATTTTTTAAAAAAACAAGGAATTCATAGCGCTTTTATCCAGGACAATCAATCAAGATCTACTCAGGGTGTCCTTCGTGGATTACACTACCAAACGGGTGAATTTTCTCAATCTAAATTAATTCGCGTATTAAGGGGAGAAATTTTAGATGTCGCTGTTGACTTGAGAGAAAATTCACCCTTCTTCGGAAGGTCGTATAGTGTTGTTCTTAGTGAAGATAATCACCGGCAATTATATATTCCGAAAGGTTTTGCCCATGGATTTTTAACCCTGAGTTCTACTGCTGATATTTTATACAAATGCGATACTTATTATCATAAAAATGCGGAAGCAGGCATAAGATATAACGACCCCGAATTGAAAATAGACTGGGGGTTTGCCGCTTCGCAGCTTATTTTATCTGAAAAGGATACTATCCTACCCCTTTTAGGAAATCATTCACCTGCTGAAATACCTTTTATCCCATGAGTAAATCAGTCTTAGTTAGTGGGTCAAACGGACAGTTAGGAAAAGCTTTACAAGAAGCTTCCCTTCTCTTTCCTGATCTTAAGATTGATTTTCTGGATAGAAACCAACTCGATTTATCACAAATAGGTACAAAAGGTGAAGAAATAGTCTGGCCTAAGGAATTATTAGACACCCATTATGATTATTATATCCATGCTGCGGCTTATACGGCAGTAGATCAGGCTGAAAAGGAAGTGAAATTATGTTTTCAGGTGAATGCCCTGGCAGTCAAGTATTTGGCCCAATATTTATCCTCAAAAAATACAAAGTTTATCTATATTTCGTCAGATTACGTTTACCATAGTTTACAAAATACCCCTTTCACAGAAAAGGATTTACCACAACCAAAAGGTGTTTATGCCCGATCTAAATTAGCGGGCGAGGAAGCGGTAAAACAAAACAGCGCAGACTATTTAATTTTCCGCACTTCCTGGGTTTACGGGGAACATGGTAAAAACTTTGTAAAAACGATGGATCGATTAGGCAAAGAAAGAGAGGAAATAAACGTAGTTTTTGATCAGATTGGTTCTCCAACCTGGGTCTTTGATTTAGCAAATATGCTATTAACCATCATAGACAACGGAAAAGCCAAAGAAGCTAAAGGCATATTTAATTACTCAAACGAGGGCATTTGCAGCTGGTATGACTTTGCTCTATCTATTATGCAATATCGTGGATATTCGACTAAAATCTTTCCCGTTAGGACCACTGCTTTCCCCCTACCAGCACCGCGACCGCCATTTAGTGCGATGGATAAGTCACATTTCAAGGAAGTTTTCGAATTAGACATTCCACATTGGCGCGATGCTTTACAAAAATGTTTAAATAGATTCTGCGATTAATCAAATATTGAACTAAAGCATTCATTTTTCTATTTATATAAAAAAATAATCGGCGTTAACCAATAAACTTGTATATTGGAATAAACGCATAATAATAGAACGATGCCGAATAAATTCACCTGTTTTTTCCAGTCAGACTTTCGGAATAATGTCCTTCAAAGGGGTCTTTTTTTACTCGTCCTTTTTGTAACATTTATTCCTAATATATATGCTACCCATAATAGAGCAGGAGAAATCTCTATTTCACAAGTAGGCGATTGTACCTCCAGTCTTACCATCAGAGCCACGATTACTACCTATACAAAGACGAGTAGTACTCAGGCAGACAGAGATACTCTATTCATTTGCTGGGGTGACGGCAAATGCGAAAAAGTAGGCCGTTCCAACGGAGGTGGAAGCGTTCCAAAGGGAGAACCTCTTGAAAATGATACAAAAAGGAATATTTATGTCGCTTTTCATACCTTTCCTTCCAGAGGTACTTATGTGATTTCAACTACAGACCCCAACAGAAATGGGGGTATTTTAAATGTTAATTATCCTAATTCCGAACAGATCAGGTTTCATATTCAGACCACCTACTCTTTCCCAAATCCTCAATTCCAGGGTTGTAACAATACACCGGTACTTTTACAACCTCCAATTGATATAGGTTGTGTAGGTCAGAAATTCATTCACAATCCTAATGCTTATGATAGTGACGGAGATAGTTTATCATATCATTTTTCTGTTCCTTTACAAGATGTAGGATTAGCGGTTCCAAATTATATTTTCCCAAGTAATATAAGCCCAGGACCTAAAAATAATTTGACACTCAATCCTGTTACCGGCGATATTGTATGGGACGCCCCACAACGAGCGGGGGAATACAACTTGTCGATTATTATTGTAGAATACCGCGACGGTTTTCCTATTGATACCATCATAAGGGATATGCAAATACTTATTAAGAATTGCGATAATCTGCCCCCTGAAATTAAAGTACCATTTGACGAAATATGCGTCATTGCAGGAGAAACCCTGCGTTTTGAGGTTACTGCAACCGCTCCCTTGATTGAAACAAATCAAAGAGTAAAACTGACTGCCCTGGGTGGACCTTTTGTGGTTCAGCCGAGTCCAGCTTCTTTTCTACCCCCAGGCCGTTTCTTTGAACAAGATCCAGTGACCAAAGTGTTCACCTGGAAAACCTCCTGTGAACATATTTCAGAGCAATATTATTCTGTCGTCTTCAAAGCTCAAGACAACTTTTTTCCCGATTCCTCAGGATTGGCTATTCTAAAAACGGTGCGTATAAAAGTGGTAGGCCCGCCCCCAAAAGACCTTCAGGTAAAAAGTAATCCGCAATCAATTCTCCTAAGCTGGGGGAAACCTTATGCCTGTGATACGGTGGGTGGAAATTACTTTAGAGGATTTACCGTATGGAGAAAAGTAAATACCAGCCAATTTCCTCTTGATACTTGTCAACCTGGTCTCGCCGGTAAAGGTTATACGCAATTAACCGATTTCAGTATCATTAATATCCAAAATAATAGATATGTCTACGAGGATAAATCCATCGAATCGGGTAAAACATATTGCTATAGGATTCTCGCAGAATTTGCAAGAACTACGCCTAACGGTCGATATGCATACAACCTGGTGGAAAGTTTACCCTCAGAAGAGATATGTATTCAACTAGGAAGGGATTTACCCCTACCTATTGAGGTAAATGTTAAAAAAACGGCTGTAAATGGGGTGATGAAAATCTGCTGGATCAAGCCAAAAGCTGACGTATTAGACACCATCAATAATCCTCCGCCTTACACCTTTGTTTTAACCAGAGGGACAGGCAATAATCCGGCGACTTTCAGTGAAATTTGGAGAAGCACCCCTGCTTTGTCTTTTTCAACACTAAGGGACACTTGTTTTGAGGATGCTTCGGTGGATACCGAAAAAAATGCCTATTCTTATAAAATAACCCTAGTAACTGGCCCAGAAAATCGTATTCAGGGTACTACAAATCCTACCTCTTCTGTATTTTTAACGGGTTCAGGGTCAGATAAATCCTCTTTACTTGGTTGGAATTTTCAAACAACCTGGGAAAATTATGGCTTTACCATTTATAGAAAGAATAGTGCCGGTGTTTTTGATTCAATTGGATTTACGAATCAAAAAACGTTTACCGATGGGAATCTGACGAATGGGAGATCCTATTGCTATTTGATTAAAAGTTGGGGTACCTACGGCGTATCTGGCTTACCGGACCCTATAATTAATTTTTCTCAGGAAATATGCGTTACACCCGGGGACAATGTTCCTCCTTGTCCGCCTGTTTTAAAAGTGAATAATTTTTGCGAAACGGGAAATTATCCTGATTGCGATGAAATCGCCTCAACGGGTAATGAATTAAACTGGACTAAATCGCCGGGTTGTAACGATACAGATATTGCTGGTTATTACCTATATTATTCTCCTGGTGTTGGAAAACCAGAGGAAAAGGTTAAAACAATCACTGGAGCCAATGTGAGTTCCACCAGACATGCACCTGTAAACGGGCTTGCAGGTTGTTACCGATTGACGGCTTTCGATAATAATGGTAATGAAAGCAAGCCAAGTAGCCAGGTTTGTTCCGTTAATTGCCCAGTTTATGACCTTCCCAACGCGTTTACACCTAACGATGACGGTAATAATGACTTTTTTACACCAAGAAAGTCATGTTTTATTGCTACTGTCGATTTTAAGGTATTCAACAGATGGGGCCAACTTGTTTTTCAAACGACAGATCCGGCGCTAAACTGGAATGGCAATCAGCTACAAGGACAAAAATTACCCTCGGGCACTTATTATTATGTTTGCAAGGTTTTTGAAAATGGGACCGATGGTTTAGTTCCATTTGGAGGAACCCTGAGTGGATATATTGAATTACAAAACGGAAACGATTAAAGAAACTTATGTTTACAGGAATTATAGAAACAATGGGCATAGTGGAGGAAATCAGGCTGAACGGCTCTAATAAAGAGTTTACCATTTCCTCTGCTATATCCAATGAATTAAAAATAGATCAAAGTCTTGCCCACAATGGCGTTTGCCTTACCGTTACTGCCGTAGAAAATGGTAAACACCAAGTTACTGCCATTGATGAAACCTTGTTAAGAAGCAATCTGGGTGATTTGAAAATAGGTGAATCAATCAATTTGGAAAGAGCTATGTCTGGTTTATCTCGCTTCGATGGCCATCTGGTCCAAGGTCATGTAGATACCGTGGGCGTCGTAAAAAATGTATTAGATAAAGATGGTTCCTGGATTTTCACTTTCAACTTTCCCGAAGAGAACAAACATTTATTGGTTGATAAAGGGTCTGTTTGTATTAACGGGGTAAGTTTAACGGTTATAAATCCTACTTCATCTACTTTTCAAGTAGCCATTATTCCCTACACTTATGAAAATACCAGCTTTAAATCTTTACAAGAAGGAGATCCCATAAATCTTGAATTTGATATTTTAGGAAAGTATATAGCAAGATACGCGGCAGCGTACAAGATATAAAAAATGAGCTGTAAAGCCAACAAGCACTTCGATTATGTGCACCCATTCCTCATTCCTAGTGGGAAATTTTGCGCGCAGCAGCCAATTGTTTGAATAAGGATTTACAGGATGTCGAGGATTAACCATAACGTCGTTGGTTTGATTCGGAAGATTATTATTAAACGGTGCTCTCATTTCAAAGCCTCTCGCCGATGCATAATGCATCGGCGAAAAGATGGATGTAAAGTAATCCTCTGCGAATCACCATTACTTTAAAAACGAAGACGTCCTCTACAATCCTGGAAATCCTGTAAATCCTGATTCAAAATTAGTTACAGGAAACATCCTCAAAAAACAAGCAACTAACCAATCTTGGGTGGAAATTATGCGCCCAGCAGCCAGTTGTTTGAATCAGGATTTTCAGGATTTCGAGGATTAACTATAACGTCGCTGGTTTGAGGGGAAAGATTATTATTAAACGGTGCTTTCATTTCAAAGCTTTTCGCCGATGCGTAACGCATCGGCGAAAAGAAGGATGTAAAGTAATCCTCTACGAATAAACATTACTTTAAAAACGAAGACGTCCTCTGTAATCCTGGAAATCCTGTAAATCCTGATTCAAAATTAGTTACAGGAAACATCCCC
>JANQZX010000007.1:22374-26476 GCA_030728245.1 Saprospiraceae bacterium
AAGGGGTCATATATCTATTGTATATTATTCGTTTCCTGTTCGGGGAGCCGATTCAGTACCCATGCTACTTATAGCTTTAGGGAAGAAAATGGCGTTAGCGAATAACTTATTTGTCCCGAACCAATGTTCTCTGAAATTAGGATTATCAGCCATCATAATTATTTTACCCGTGCCGGCACTGCCTACAATAATTCCTGCTGTACCCCCCATTTTACCATTGTATTTTCTTGGTAAATAGCCACTTAGTAATGGATTTTGTGTGTAAACCAATGGCGTTGCATAACTATTTTTTGAAGGCTCAAGTAATAAATCACCATCTCTAAAAACGGGTATTTTACTTTGTCTATAGCCAAATCCAAGAGGATGTGAAATATCTAAATCAGCTTCAAAAATAGTCCCCGGAATTTCAAGGGAAAACAAATCGTCTGTCATAGCGCCATAAGGTCTGCGCTTTTTTTCTCCGTCGGGAACTTCGCGGTAGGTAACAGATACTAAATTTTGGCTTTTCAACCAGTTAATCGCGTTTTGGATACCTACTAAGGTACCCCCACCCTGTACAAATTCCTTTATTTGTGCAGCACCAGCCGCACCCAGCGTCTGGTATGAACCACCACCTAATACAATGACATTATATCTGGACAAATCAGACCTTGAAAGCCTGTTTACCTCTAATTTATTGACTACCATACCATATCTTTGATCCAAAAGATGCCAAACCTCACCTACGGTAGAAGAGGTTGTTCCCTCCCCAACGATAATAGCTACTTTAGGCATTTCCAGGGTTGTCAAACCATTACTCCCCAAATCAATTCCTTTAATGGTAAAACCAGTACCTACTGCTTCAATAACCACCTTACTTTTATTTGATGCTTCAGCAATGACAGCATGAATTTTTTCAGGCGATAATACCTGGTTTTGAACAGGAATCATAATAGTTCCCGGCTGATATTTTTTATCACCCAGGGTCATACCTTCTCTAAAGACTTTTGTTCTGATACCTGCCTTTTGAATATGATACAAAGCTTTGGGCGCATAATAATTATCCCATTCCATCAAATAGGCATATTGAGACATGGATACTGCGGGCAGAGGATTCATATCCGGTGTTAATCCTACTATTTCCTTACCAATCAAGGCATTATCAAATCCAGCTTTCGGCAAATACTGGTAAGCAAGATTAAATGCATGAGGTAAAGTCCAGGTAGATATATCGTAAAAAATACTATCCTCAAATTGGTTTAGCACCTGAAAAGCACCTAATATCAGCTTATATTGATCCTGTTCCATTGGAATAATGAAAGAGGAAGAAGGCTCGAACGATTTACCGTCAACTGTCACTGGCTTAGCCAGATGATGAACTTTAATTTGCTGCCTTCTCAATATTTCAATGAAATGATTTACTCTGGCGGGATCAAATTTATCACCAAAAACAATAGCCTTTTTTGTATCAGCTGTTGCCTCTTTTTTTGCAAT
Source organism: Saprospiraceae bacterium (assembly GCA_030728245.1). Taxonomy (GTDB): domain Bacteria; phylum Bacteroidota; class Bacteroidia; order Chitinophagales; family Saprospiraceae; genus BJGN01. The sequence continues at coordinate 23,848 of JANQZX010000007.1, forward strand.
CTGGAAAAATTCTCTTTGATGCTCTAACAACTCAACGCGCAATTCAGACGCAGCTTCCAGGGAAGAAAGAGCGGTAACCACCTGATTTCTAATAGTAAAGGGAAAAGCAAGAGGTCCATTTTCCGATTGTTGCAAATGTCCTCTCGAACTGGCCTGTTCAAAAAGAATGCCGATACATCCGTTGGCATCTGGAAAAGTAGAACCTTTACCATAGTAAAAATCGTCATACCCTTCTTGAGAATAATACAAAGAACCAATTTTGTCTAAGGCCTTCACATGGTACTGACCAATTTTAGCAGTTAGCAGTTGATTTTTCTTTGGCGTATTCGGGTTTACTCTACTTGGTACACCGGGCATAAAGAAAAAAGTCGCATTGGTACCCATTTCATGATGATCTGTTAAGACATTAGGTTTCCAGTGATGAAAAATAGAAATTCTACCTCTACTTTCAGGATGAGCCATGGACAACCAATCTCTATTCAAATCGAACCAATAATGATTAGAACGACCACCAGGCCAGGTCTCATTATATTCTCTGTCTTGGTTATCCCCTGTTAAATTTTCATTTTTATGCATATTTGCCCAGGTAGAAAAGCGTTGAGCACCATCTGGATTTAAACTAGGGTCAAAAATGAGAATACATTTTTCCAGGAATTTTTCAATAGACTGACTTTTTCCAGCCAGCATGTAATAGGCAACCAATGGTCCGGCATTAAATCCGCTGGCTTCATTACCGTGGATAGAATTTCCCAAATAAAAAACGAGCGGCACTTCTTCAAGATTCAACTTTGCAGATTGCTCTGGATTCGTATTGGCCACGTGTTTTAAACGAAGATCTTCCAGATTTTTGTGATTCTCCTCCGAGGTAATAACCAAATGAATCAAAGGTCTTCCCTCGTACGTTCTGCCATGTTCAACCCATTTCGCTTTAGTTGAAAGCGAAGAAATGTGTTTGAGGTATGATAAAAGCTGGTCATGAGAAAGATGCCAGTCACCTATCTGAAACCCAAAAAATGCTTCAGGAGTAGGAATATTTGCTTGATATTCTATTTCAGGCAAATAATACGATAAAGGTACTTTTTGGCCTGCTAACCCACCTAAAAGAGCAAGAGACAATAGAAATGAGATAAATAGTTGCTTCATAATAATAAAATAAGGTTTGTGAAAATTAAAAGTAATAAAAATGTGTCAGAATGTAAAAAGCCTTTCTTTTTTAGATAATTTTTACCCATATTTATGAAAGCGGATAAAAACAAGTAAATAACAATGTTAAGCAAAGAATACCCTAATAAACCATCTATTGCCATCATTGGGGCTGGTTGTTCAGGACTTACGACCTTAAAAAACATGGTTCAAGCCAATGTTGGCGAAGTTATCTGTTTTGAACAAAATGATCAAATTGGAGGAAACTGGCTTTTTTCTGAAAAAGAATCTCATTCCAGTGTGTGTGAAACCACCCACATAATAAGTTCGAAAACGATGTCCTCCTTTGAGGATTTCCCCATGCCAGAAAATTATCCGGATTATCCATCACACCAACAAGTTTGGCGTTATTTTCATGATTATGCTACCCATTTTAATTTATTCCCTCACATTCAATTTAATACGCGGGTTATTGAGGCAAAAGTACTCGAAAATGGGCATTGGGAACTCACTTTGAGTACAGGCGAGATTAAAATGTTTGATTACCTGCTTATTGCCAATGGACATCATTCAAAACCGAGAATTCCAGAGGAACTTACTCCTTTTAAAGGTGAATTAATACATTCCCACCTTTATAAGACTAATAAACCCTTTTCGGGGAAAAAAGTCTTAGTCGTTGGAGCAGGAAATTCAGGATGTGACTGTGCGGTGGAAATAAGTCGGGTAGCTGAATACACCGCCATTTCTGTTAGAAATCCTCAATATATCATTCCCAAATTTTTTCTTGGAAAACCTACTGATACTTTTAATAAGGGCATGGCCTGGCTTCCCACCTTTATATCCAATCCTCTCAGGCGATTAGCCGTTTTTATTCAGGTAGGGCGATATAAAGATTACGGGTTACCAGAGCCAGATTTTGCAGTGACAAAGGTTCATCCAACCCTAAATTCTGAACTATTATATAAAATAAGGCACGGAAAGGTTACCCCAAGAACTGGCATCAAAAAAATCGAAGATAAAGAAGTATATTTTCAGGATGGCAAACATGAAAATTTTGATACTATCATAGCCGCGACAGGTTATAAAATTAGTTTTCCCTTTTTTAGTAAACAATTCATTCATTGGGAAGAAGGAGATAGCGTGCCGCTCTATTTGAGAATGTTTCACCCTGATTATAAAAACTTGATTTTCATAGGTTTATTTCAACCACAAGGTGCTGTTTGGCCTTTAAGTGATTATCAGGCTAAATTAGCAGCGAAATATATTATGAAAAAATGGAAGCCAGAGGGTGATGTAAAATCATTAGCAGAAAAGGATGCAAAGGACATTTCAAAAGAATTCCTTTCAGCAAAAAGACACACTATAGAAGTGCATTATCAGTCTTTTATGAATAAGTTAAAAAAAGAATTAAGAAAAAATAAATTTGAAACGGTATGATTTTCAGAGATGATTTGTTTAAAAATAAATCTGTTTTAGTGACAGGTGG
>JANQZX010000007.1:26576-50240 GCA_030728245.1 Saprospiraceae bacterium
TGGTTTATGACCCAAACCATGGCAAATCAGTTTTTCATCCCTCAAAAGGAAGGAAAAATTGTTACTATTATTGTGAACATTTACAGAGGATTTCCAGGAATGGTTCATACCGGAGCCGCAAGAGCTGGTGTGGATAATCTAACTAAATCGCTGGCCGTAGAATGGAGTAAATACAATATACAAATTAACGCCATAGCACCTGGGATCATTTTATCATCCGGACTGGACAACTATCCACCACAAATGTTACATGGCCTGGCAGAAAACATTCCTGCTAAAAGATTGGGTCGAGTGGACGAAGTGGCCTCCCTGACGCTTTTTTTAAGTACACAAGCTGCTGATTATCTAACTGGTGACACCATTTACCTGGACGGAGGACAACATTTACACGGTAGCCCCTATTTGCTTTAATCTCATTTCAAACCCTAAATCCCCAGTTTCTTGTAGATTAGATGGAAAATACAACCCTTGACACAAACAAGTTATCCTTGCTGGAATATTTTTATGAATGGGAAGAATTACAACCCAATCGTATATTTCTTCGTCAACCCGAAGGTAAAAAATGGAAGGATATAAGTTGGAAAGAAACCGGATCTCAGGCAAGAAGAATGGCCGCCGCTCTCCTTGACATGGGCTTGGTACCCGGTGATAACGTAGGCATCCTTTCAAAAAATTGTTACCACTGGATTATCACCGATCTTGCATTGATGATGTCTGGTCTCATCTCCGTCCCTTTTTATCCGAATCAAACGGGTGATCAATTATCAGAAGTTATTGAAGCTGGTAAAATAAAAATCCTTTTTGTAGGTAAATTAGATGATTGGGAAAACCAGCAAAAGGGGGTACCCGCAGATCTTCCAATTATTTCGTTTCCCCATTATGCAGGTAATAGTTTGGTTTCTAACGGATTTCAATGGGATGTTCTAATCAATAGATATCAGCCAATGATAGGTAGACCGGTACCCGCATTAAAGGATATTTGGACTATCCTTTTTACATCGGGAACCACAGGTAAACCCAAAGGGGTTATGATTGATTTTGATGGTCCCGCTTCTCTCATGCAATTAGAAAAGGAAACCAATTTTTTAGGTCTCGCCCATACAAAACACCATCGCTTTTTTTCCTACTTACCATTAAATCATATTGCAGAGAGACTTATTGTCGCTGCAGCTGCGATACACACCGGCGGAAGTATTTCCTTTGGTGAGTCCCTGCAAACTTTTATTTATAATCTGAAACAGACACAGCCAACTGTTTTTATGGCCGTTCCAAGAATTTGGACAAAATTTAGAATGGGTATTGTATCTAAGATACCTGAACCATTGCTATTTAACCTCGTGAAAATTCCATTTCTGGGTCATTTTTTAAAATATTTACTCAAGAAAAACTTAGGTCTTTTAAATGCTAAAATCCGGCTCACAGGTGCTGCTCCCGCTTCAGATAGTTTAAAAGTTTTTTTTGACACATTGGGCATTCCTATTCAAGAGGTTTATGCAATGACTGAAAATTGCGGAGGCTGTACGCTCATGCCACAAAATATTCAAAAAAATGGCACGGTAGGTAAAGCCGTCCCTGGCGTAAAACTAAAAATAGATCCACAAAACGGGGAAATATTAATGCAAGCCCCCTGGCTAATGAGAGGCTATTTCGAGGACGATTCTTTAACCAACGCGGTCATTGAGAATAATTGGTTACATACCGGTGATATGGGAAAAATAGATGATGAGGGTTATCTATACATTACCGGACGAATTACAGAAACATTTAAATCGGCAAAAGGTAAATTTATTTCGCCCGCTACCCTTGAATTCCCTTTTGCTGTCAATGATCTGATTGAACAAGTTTGTGTGGTCGGTATTGGACTTCCTCAGCCATTGGCACTTATAAATTTATCTGAATTTGCTCAAACTTTACCAAAAGAAGAAATAAACAAGCGTTTGGAAAATACACTAAATGAGGTTAACCAGAAAGTCTCAAATTTTGAAAAAATATCCTCTGTCGTGATTCTTTCAGAACCCTGGGATGTTTCAAACGGCGTATTAACCCCAACCCTAAAAATAAAGAGACATCGTTTAAATCAGCTATTTAGCCATAAATTTGATACCTGGAGCCAATCTGCTCTTCCTATCATTTGGGAATGATTTAAAATAACATATATTTATAAAAAAATGTAAAAACATGACTATTTCAACAAATACTACAGACGATCTTCAGTTAGTTTTCCAAAATTTAAAATCGAAGGCTCGCATTACTTCCCGTACATCTGTTCAGGAAAGAATCGACAAATTAAAAAAACTGGAAGCCTATTTAAGAAACCCGGCAAACATTACATCGTTGGAAACTGCTTTATATGCCGATTTCAAGAAACATCCCGTAGAAGTAATGAGTAGCGAGATAAGTGCTATTATCCAGCAAATTACTCATGTTAAAAAAAATCTCTCGCGTTGGATGGCCGACAAAGTAGTGGATACACCTATCACCCTCGTAGGAACTTCGTCATGGATTAAATACGAATCGAAGGGAGTTTGCCTGATCCTTTCTCCATGGAATTACCCCTTTAATCTGTCCATTCTTCCCTTAATCTATGCCATAGCCGCTGGAAATACGGTACTTTTAAAACCATCAGAACTCGCTGCGCACACGGCTCATTTTATAAACAATATGCTATCAGAACTTTATCCACAAGATGAAGTTACTGTCTTGGAAGGAGATGCCTCCCTGGCAAGCCGACTATTATCTTTACCGTTTAATCATATTTATTTCACAGGAAGTCCGCAAATTGGAAAAGTAGTGATGGCCGCAGCAGCCCAGCACCTTTCATCAGTTACCCTGGAACTGGGAGGAAAATCACCTGCCATCATTGAAAAATCAGCACCTATATCTGAGGCTGCAGAAAAATGTGTGTGGGCAAAACACTTCAATAATGGCCAGACATGCATCGCTCCCGATTATTTATTAGTTCAGGAAAGCGTTGTTGAAGAGTTTACAAAAGCTTATCAAAAAAGTATAAGTGCATTTTATAATCCTGAAAATAAAGGAATTAAGAACTCTCCTGATTATTGCAGAATCATTAACAACAGGCATTTTAACAGAATAAAAGCGTTATTCGATGATGCAATCTCTAAAGGGGCCAAGGTACTGGCCGGTGGAGAATTTGATGAAGCTGAACGATTTATTTCCCCTACTCTTCTTGGAAATGTTTCTAATGATATGAAAATCATGGACGAAGAAATTTTCGGACCGGTTATGCCTATGATGACATTCAAGGATATAAATGAAGTGGTAGAGATCATTTACGAAAAGCCTAAACCACTTTCTCTTTATGTTGCCTCAAAAAACAAATCATTCATCAGTGATATAATTAGTAAAACTTCCTCTGGTGGAACGGTGATAAATGATTATTTACTTGGATACCTGAATCCAGAACTTCCTTTCGGTGGCGTTAATAATAGTGGGATTGGCAAAGCGATGGGATTTCATTCTTTTGTTGATTTCTCCAATGAGCGGGGTATTGTTAAAAGAAATTTTGGAACCCTATCCTTTATTTATCCTCCTTACAATGGGTTTAAACAGAAACTGGTTTCTTTTCTTGCCTTCAAATTGTCTTGATTTTACATGAAAAAAATGCTCATTACGGGTGGTTCTCAAGGTATTGGACTTGAACTTGCCAAAGCATTTGCAAGAGAAGGAAACGCTCTGTTTTTAGTGGCTAAGGAAGACGGATTACTTCCTTTGGCCATAGAAAATCTCAAAAAAGATTTTCCAAATCTGCGAGTTATCGGTCTGGAAATTGACCTAACACTTCCGGAAAGTGCCATGTTGGTATATCAACAGGCCTTAAAAGCCGATTTTGTTCCTGATATTCTGGTGAATAATGCAGGATTTGGCACTTACGGCTATGTTTGGGAAACAGATCAGGAGAGCGAATGTAAAATGCTTCAGTTAAACATGTTGAATGTTTACCAGTTAACCCGTTTCTTTTTGAAAGAAATGATTCAGCGCAATAGTGGCTGGATTATAAATATTTCCTCCATATCAGCCTTCCAGCCAAACCCTCGTTTAGGAACTTATGGTGCAACCAAAAGTTTTGTTTTGCAGTTTACAAGATCTATAGATTTTGAATTAAGGGAAGCGGGGTTTGCTGTTCGTACGATGGCCGTTTGTCCAACGCCCGTGGTAAACACAGGATTTATGGAACAAGCGGGAATGGAAAAATCAAGAACCTTCAAAAACTGGATGGTAGTAACGCCCGACACCGTAGTTAGGGATATTCTTAAGGGTATCAAAAATGGCAAAAATCTGGTTGTTCCAGGTAAAGGTCTATCTTTTTTACTTTCAATTATGAAAAGATTACCCGAAGCTGTCGTTATTTGGATGTCTGCATATTACCTTCGCGAAAATAGAAAATGAGCCGATGAAAATTGTTAAGATATTACTTTACACCACTATTGTTTTAGAAGGAGGAATAGCCATTTTATGCTGGTTTTTCCCTTCATACCTTAAATTTATATCCGCCTTACAGCCCTTACACGGTGAAAATACGCCGAAAATGCTGTTGGCTATGTATGGTTCAGCTGCCATTCTCCCTGTAGCTATTTCTTTTTGGGCCTTAAGGGAAGTTCCGGGAAGCACCCAGCGAAATGGCCTGATTATTTTACTCATCCTTTTTCATACCCTTCTTAGTCTAAGTCAGTTTATTTATAATCCTGACGCCCGGGCAGGCTCGTTACACCTTCTTATTGCTGCCGGATTAAGTTCAGGTTGGAAAAAAGAAAAAGATTTAAATAAATGAGTATATTCCTTACCCTATTTATCATCATTACACTGCTCTTTTTAAGCATGCTTTTCCTATCATTTTATTTTCGTGTCAAGGTTTTAAATAACTATCAAATCTTGGTTCGTCATAAGGTGGCATTCAATGCGATGGATATTTTTCATCCCGATAAACTGGAAAAAGATGTTATACCACGATATCCAAATCAGGCCCAAGCTATTAGAGATTTTTCAAAATACATAAGATTAGCCATTAAAATGGCCTCTGTTTTAATGGTACTTATCACCCTCTTGGGGGCTGTTTTAATGTATTTTAGAGAATAATCGAGGCTATGATTACAATTGGAGTCATTGGTGCGGGTCATTTAGGGAAGTTAATTTTAAAGCAACTCAATGAGTTATCAGAATGGTTCACCGTCGCAGGATATTACGACAATGACCCACGAGTAGGTGACTCATCGTCTGATTTAGCCCAATGGATCTCTTTTGACAATGCAGCTTCCTTAATTGTAGCTTCTGATGCCATTATTTTATCTGTCCCAACCTCTTTTCATTTTTTTTATGCAAAACAGGTTTTATCCCATCATAAACATTTGTTCATTGAGAAACCCATAACGGATACGCTGGAGGAAGCGTTATACTTAAAAAACTGGTTCAATGATAAACAAACTTACCCCGTAGTTCAGGTAGGACATATTGAACGCTTCAACCCCGCCTGGTTAAGTGTCAAAGATCTCGGATTACATCCGATGTTTATAGAAGTCCATAGACTGGCTCCTTTCAATGCACGGGGCACTGATGTTTCTGTTGTTTTAGATTTGATGATACATGATTTAGACCTTATATTACAACTTATTCCCTACGAAATCACAGATATCAGATCAAATGGGGTAGCTATTTTAAATCCTACTCCTGATATTGCCAATGCAAGAATTGAATTTGCAAATGGTGCAGTCGCCAATGTAACCTCCTCTCGAATTTCGATGAAAAAAATGCGAAAAATGCGTTTATTTCAATCTGATGCATATATAACGCTGGATTTTTTAGAGAAAAAGAGCCAGATTATCTCACGTTCATCTTTACATTCTGAAACAGAAATGCCTGTTTTTTCGCATCATAATGCCTTGAAGGAAGAATTGCGTTCCTTTGCAGAAGCCATATTTTATAAGAAACAGCCCGTTGTTACCGTAAATGATGGAGTAAAAGCTTTGCAACTTGCTCAACAGATTATCGATAATCTAAAATCCAGGCCTTCCTAAATTTAATACTTTTGAAAATATAAATAAACACCTATATTTGCTTTGTGAGAAAGAGAATAAAAATCTTTAGCGTCTATCCTTTAGCCATCATTTATTGCCTGGCGGTAGTATTTGTTAGTCAATCACAAGTACAAAAATCTCATTATTCTAAACCGTCCCTCTCTAACGAAAAGTCTTTTTCTGATATTTCATCTAAACTTTTTAGTCACACTCCCCTTTCTGATAAGTCGTTAAATAATAAATATAATCTTCCCGTCCCCTCTTCACATAATAATTTTGGAGATTATTGGGGGATGATCCATCAGATGGGTGGACTTTTTGATACCAGATATAAACAATATCTAAGCTTTTCAAAAAACATTTTAGTCAACTTAAGGAAAGTACAATTCCTTTTTCCCTTCCATTATTTTTGGTAAAATTCATTGTTTGAAAACAATGAATTTACAATCTAAACAATCATTAATATGGAAACGAATCTCGGTAATACCGTTATTGGTATTTTATCAGTACTAATTTGTATTGGTCCTTTTTTAGGGATATATCTTGTAAAAGTTCGCAAACAAAATAAAATATTGCGTTCATTGCAAGAAAGCATGCTTCATTTGAATATTACCATTGGGGAGCATGAATTTTGTGGAGATTTTCTCCTGGGCATGGATAAGAACAAAAAGTATATCCTTTTTTATAAGAACGTTCTGAATAGCGATCCAATCGTTAAAATCATTGATTTATCCACTATTTTTTCTTGTAAGGTATTAAAAGAAACGAAAACGGTAAAATCGACCCGGGAAAGCATGGAATTTATAGAACAAATTGAACTTTCATTCATTTCCAGGGATAAAAAAGAAACAAAATTAGCGCTTTTTAATGAAGAGAGAAATACTCAGCTAAATGGTGAACTACAATGTGCTGAGAAATGGGAGCAACTCATTACTGAACTAATCTAAAAAGGTAAAACACATTTCTTTAAATACTTTTAAACCCCTATTACTAATGGTTTCGTTGTGTTTTATACACTTCGAAACCTTTTTATTAAAAGCCTTTTAAAAATACTTAAATACAGGATAGTCAACGGGTGAGAATGGCACATTGGAACCTTTCAAAATATGGTCGAAAAAATTCCATGAAATCAGCCCATCATCAGATTGAGGTTCAAGCAAATAAAATATAAGGTTAGCTAATGGTTGAGCCATATCAACAATAAAATCGCCCTTTTTTGCTACCATTTCCCTGGCATTAAATGTACCTTCTATTGAAACCATATTATGTCCTTCAAATTTTCTTGGAGATTTATTCCATTTTTCTATAAAAAAAGATTCCCCTGAAAAACGTTGATTTTTTTCAAGCGTTGTGACCCTTACCCCTTGTTGTCGAAGAATTTCAACGATAGTGTCTAAACCAGCTGGAATGATGTATCCTCTTGGCAATAAAGCACTTACAGTATCTTTAAAAGCAGCATAATAGGTTATATTATCATAATAAACTATTTTTCCGGTTCTCAATAAAGCCGTTGTTCCATCCTCTTTTAAGAAATTTTCATAATCGTAAGTTCTAAAATGTTGGAGAGGTTTATCAGTAGGTACCATTTTAAAACGAACACCTTTTTTAAGGGTGCCTGCTTGATTTTTAACCTTTTCAATGGCAGACCATTCAGCCTGCTTATTGATTTTTATAATTTCTTCCGAATGATTATTACAATGATTCAAAATTTCATAGACAAAATGATAAGTACTATGAATACGCTGATAAAAACGTTCGTGAGCAAAAGATTCACTTAAAATAGACATTCTATTTCTAAGGCCAATTTGATTAATTATATATCTTGGATGATGATTATAGGTATAAAATTTTTTCAATGGCCAACCCTCTCTGGTACTAAAATCGCCAAATGGGCCCAGATTAAGATCGTATTTTTCTTTTGCATTTTTTGTTATCAAAGGAAGCATCACATCATTTAAATAATTATAAGGACCCGATTCACCCGAGGACAAATAACCAGGCGCCCAGGTCAGGGAATATCCGTGCCAGGTTCCGTTGGTTGTATGTAAATCGACCGTAAGTTGAGGATCCCAAAGATTTAAGACATTAGCAATCATCCCCTTAGTTTCCGGCGCTTCCATTTTAACGCCATCTCTATTTAAATCGAGCCCTTGACCATTTTCCCTGGTACCTGTTTCTAAGGGGCTATTTTCCTGTGATGCCCTTAAACCCTTTTCCATTTTATCATTTCCGTCCACGTTATAAATAGGTACAAAAATGATAATCTGGTTTTTGAGTAAATCCATTTTATCACCCAATAAAATATCCCTCATCAACATCATAGCAACCTCCTTTCCTTCCACTTCCCCGGCATGAATATTTGCCTGAATATAAACTACTGGCTTTCCTGACGCTTTAGCCTGATCGGCATTTGAAATCATTGGATTTGCCAAAACCGCCATAGGAATATCCATTCCTTGTGCACTTTTTCCTATGCTATGCAAAGAAATATAAGGACTCAGCTGTTTAATTGCCTTTAAAAAAGACATAACATCAGAATATGTAGAGGTTTTTTCAAAATTTGTTTTTTCAGGAACAAGTAATAAAGAAACGGGAAAAGTGGTCTTTATCTGTGCTGAAAGGGAAAAAACAAAATAGAAAAATACGACGGAAAAAATTGATTTCATGAGTTGATATTAAGGATATGAAAAACGAATGACCTCAGCCACCACAAAGGTACTCCCTCCGACATAGACTACATCGGAAGGAGTTGCTTTTCTTTTAGCAGCTTTGAGCGCATTTTTCACAGATGAGTATGCTTTTCCAGATAATCCAAAGCTATTTGCCTGTTCTTTTAACTTGAGGGCATTTAAGCCCCTCGGCAGGTCAGGTCTGGCAAAATAATAAGTAGCGTTTTTAGGTAAAAGGGAGAGCATACCCGCAATATCCTTATCGGAAACGACACCAATGACCAGATGAAGCGCCGTTGCGGGTAATTCTTTCAATTGATTCATGGCCAGGGTTAAACCCTCCGTATTATGAGCACTATCTGCAATAATGAGTGGGTCATCACCCAATTTCTGCCACCGCCCCATAAAGCGGGTCAAACGTTTCAGGTGTAACAACCCTTCAATGATAGCTGCATTTTCCACCTTAAAAAATGGCTTTAGTTTATCGATGGCACACAAAGCGGTCCTTACATTTTTCAACTGATATCCGCCTGCTAAATTTACTTTTAAATCTTTGAACCACAGATCATTACTACCCATTTTTCTGATATTATAAGTAGCATAAAGGAGATCAGCTTCGAGGCATTGAACATCAATACATTCATCGGCAAAAAAAATAGGAGCCTTATTCTTTTCTGAAAAATGATTAAAAACCGGTGTTGTTTCCTCTTGCTTTTCACCAATGACAACGGGAACGCCAGGTTTAATAATACCAACTTTTTCTGTGGCAATTTTAGGCAGCGTATCACCTAAAAAAGCCGTATGATCCATCCCTATGTTAGTAATTACACTTAAAACAGGGGTTATAACATTGGTACTGTCCAATCTCCCACCCAGCCCAGTTTCTATGACCGCTATATCAACTTTTGACTTTTCGAACCATGCGAGCGCCATGACCCAGGTAATTTCAAAAAACGAGGGATTAATTTCATCCAGCAACGGCTTTACCTTCTCAGTGAAATCGATGACAAAACGTTTTGAAACCAACTGACCATTTATTCTGATTCTTTCTCTAAAATCGACATAATGGGGAGAAATATACAAGCCCGTTTTATAACCTTGTGCCGTCAACATAGCTGCTATAAGGTGGGCGGTAGAACCTTTTCCATTCGTACCTGCTATATGAATGGTAGGAAACCTATTAAGTTCCATATTCAAGCCAGCCAATAGATTGAGAATATTTGTCAGGTCTGCTCTAAAAGCGATGGAGCCAACGCGTTGAAACATAGGTAGTCTGGAAAACAGGAAATCCAGGGTAGCTGCATACCTTTCGGTTAATGCCATTTGGAATAAATTATTGAACTTTAAAAGAATAGGTAATAATTCCGCACTGTCGATCTTCGTTACCTGGTTTAAAACGCCATTGACGAGCATTACTTACAGCAAGATCCCTTAATTTCCCCGAGGTAATGGTTGAGCCCTGCAATTGAAATTTTGCTTCGGTAACGTTACCGTCTCTATCGAGACAAATGGCTATCACGACACTCCCTCTATTGTTCGAATCATCTTTTAAAGAAGGAGAAGAAACGACACCTCTTCCACCTAATCCACCGCCAACCATACCGGTTCCTGTAGAGATACCTTCTTCCACCTTTCCATTTTCATCGCCATTGGCTTGCCCCCCCTTACCAGTTTTTCCTGAGGAACCTCCTGAACCCTTTTTAATATTTTTAATTAATTCAGCAGCTTCCTGCTGTTCCTTATCTATGGCCTCTTGTCTTTCCTTAGCTAATCTTACTCTTTCAGCGGCTTCCTCTCTTTCTTTAATATCACGCTCCTCTTTTTCCTTTTTTTCCGCTGCCTTTCTTCTATTAATTTCCAACTCCTTCTCTGAAACTAACGGATCAGTAGTTTTCACTTTCTCTTTAGGCTTAACTTCCTCCACAGGTTTGGGTTCGGGCTTAGGCTCCTCGATGGGTTCTACGGGAGTAGGTTCCTCCGGCCCACCTGGTTCAATAGGCCCGGTGCCTTCATCGGGATTACCCAAAGCGATTAATATACCGTCTTGACCCGGAGGAGGATCTGGATATTCTAAAAGAGGGAGCATTAGCAGAATGATCGTTCCCACATGGAAAAAGAAACTAAGTATCATTGCTCTTCTTTTTTCCTTTTTCTCCTTTTCTACCTGCAAAACCTGCATAACATAATATTTAAAGGCAAAAAATAAATCTTATTCAACGGGAGCGGTAGCCAAAACCCCATTAATTTGAAGTCTCAACGCCATATCCATGATAGATACAACAAATTCTACCGGTGTTTCCTTTTCTGGTTGTATTACAAAACTAAAATCTTTGGGATTACCCTTTGACTTTTCCAATAAAAAAGCTTCAATTTCTGGTAAAGATTGAACTTTACTGTTCAACTCAAAAACGCCTGACTTCGATATAAAAACCTCATCGTAGTCTTCTTGTTGCGTTGCCTTCTTCTGACTTGTCCCTGGTAATTTAAGATTTAAAGCATTGGGAGCAACGATAGACGACGTCAGCATAAAGAAAATCAACAAAAGGAAAATAATGTCAGTCAAAGAAGACATATTAAATTCGGCGGAAATTTTCGATTTTTTCTTGATAGGCATAATTAAGCACTTAATTTTTTCTGGGCTGGGTGGCCAAAATAGCTTTAACTTTCATTTTTTCTGCCAGCGTCATTAATCTTACCACTCTTTCAAAAGGGGTACCTTTTTCAGCCACTATCGTCACGGTAAAATCAGTTGAAGACCCTGATTCCTGGTATTTAGATCTCAATACATTTTCTAACTGAACTTCCTCAATTTCTGCTGATTCAATTTTATAGATTCCCGATTGATATAACATAACGGCGACCGATACTGGGGCGACCGTTTTCGAATCAGATTCAGGTAAATCTACTGCCTCGATTTTCACCAGAGTGGAAGTGAGCATAAAGAAAATGAGTAAAAGAAATATAATATCAGTTAGTGAGGACATACTAAATTCAGCACTAATCTTACTTCTTTTTTTTAAAGCCATGTTATGATATTTAAGGCCAATAAATTATTCATGCAACATGTCCATAAATTCAGTGGTGGTTCTTTCCATCATATAAATAACCTTATCTACTTTGGCAACCAAAAGATTATAACCAACGAAGGCAAAAATACCTATTGCCAGCCCAAACGCGGTAGTTAGTAGCGCTTGATAGATACCACCAGCGAGCAAAGAAGGGGTAACATTTTGTTGAGAAGCCATGTTGTAGAAAGCCAGAATCATACCTGTCACCGTTCCAAAGAAACCGATCATAGGGGCTGCACCGGCGATACTAGCCAAAGAAGACAAATTTTTCTCTAATCGGAAAACCTCCAAATTACCCGCATTTTCCACTGCGGCATCAATATCTCTCAATGGTTTTCCAATGCGCTGTAATCCTTTTTCAACCAATCGCGAAACAGGGGAATCAGTAGCTTGACACAAGGCTCTGGCAGCCGGGATATTCCCCGCGGCAACATTCGATCTAATATTATTCATAAAATGCTGATCAATTTTCTCCGATCTATTGATAGCACTATACCTTTCAAAAAATATATAAACAGCTATAATAGATAGAATCAATAAGACAACATAAATAAAAATACCTATCAGTCCACCCGAAATTAAAATATCCATAGGACTTTGTGAAACCATTACCGATTCTACACTTTCTGCGTTTTCCAATGTTGGCGTTGCTTGTAAAAATAATGCTGACCCTTTTAGGAACATACCTTTAGTTTTTCAAATGTTGAAATAAAATATTTATGTGAAGGTAACGCTTTTGGTAACTGACTTTGTATGTTTCTCCCTATAATTTCATTAAAAACAAGATAAAAAAAAAAGGTACTCAAAAAATATTATTTTTAGCTTTTTAATAGGTCAAAATAAATATGTCAATCACCCGCCTTCATTTAATTTTACCTTGCTTTAATCCAATAAAAGATTGGGAAATTAGAGTATGTCATCATTTAGAAAGCCTTCAGTTAATTCTTAGTGACATTTCTATAGAACCTATTCTCATCAATGACGGCAGTGTGGTCGGTGTTGAACAAAAACATATAGAATATATAAAAGAAAGAATTCCTGCTATTCAAATGATAGAATACAGTGAAAATCAAGGAAAGGGTTTTGCCGTCAGAGAAGGATTTAAGTTGGCAACAGCAGAATTTATCATTTTTACTGACATTGATTTCCCTTATATTGAAGCAGATTTTGTAAAATTGTTCAGGAAATTACAAAATGAAAAAGTTGATATCCTGGTGGGTATCCGACAGGCAGATTACTACCAACAAACCCCATGGTACCGCGCAGCAATCTCCAGATTATTGAAATTTTTTATTGGCAAGTTTTTAAAAGTCAAAATAACTGATACCCAGGGAGGCTTAAAGGGATTTAGCCAAAAAGGACGTCAAATATTATTAAAAACAACGGTGAATAGATATCTTTTCGATTTAGAAATCATTAAAATAGCTTCTAACACCAAAGAAATAAAAATGGAGGCCATGCCAGTGGAGCTGCGCAAAGATGTCCAATTTGCTTCCCTGAGCTGGGTAATTTTAAAGAGAGAATTTTTTAATTTCGTAAAAATATATTTTTCTAAAAATACCTAGCACCTCATAGCTTTTATATGGAAATGCTTTGTATTTTTGTACATAGCGAAATTTCGCTAATTTTATAAACCTAATGAATTAAATCGATGGGGATGACAAAAAGAATTAGAAAAGCGGCGGTCCTTGGTTCCGGGGTCATGGGATCAGGTATTGCCTGTCACTTGGCCAATATAGGTGTCGACGTCTTGTTATTAGACATAATTCCAAATAATTTGTCTGATGATGAGAAAAAACAACCTAAAGCAAGGAATAAAATAGCAGATCAGGCTTTACTGGCTTCTATTAAATCTAAACCTGCGCCTTTGTATGATGCGGCTTTTGCAAAAAGGATCAAAACGGGTAATTTCGAAGATGATTTTTCAAAAATATCAGATTGTGACTGGGTTATTGAGGTTGTGGTTGAGCGCCTGGATATCAAAAAAGAAATTTTTGCTAAAGTGGATACTTTCAGAAAAAGTGGCTCTCTGATAACCAGCAATACATCAGGAATTCCTATTCATCTCATGAGTGAGGGGCGGTCGGAAGATTTTAAAAAGCACTTTTGTGGCACCCATTTTTTTAATCCGCCTCGATATTTACGCCTTTTAGAGGTTATTCCTACCCAGGATACCCTTCCCGAGGTTATTGATTTCTTTATGCATTACGGTGATCACTATCTGGGGAAAACAACCGTTTTATGCAAGGACACTCCTGCTTTTATAGGTAATAGAATTGGTGTTTTTGCTATGGCAAAAGTATTCCAACTCACCTCAAAATATAATCTGCGCATTGAGGAGGTAGATGCGCTAACCGGACCAGTTATTGGAAGACCTAAAACAGGTACCTTCAGATTAGGCGATTTGGTTGGTCACGATACTTCTGGGAATGTTATTCGCGGATTAAAAGCAAATTGCGCGAATGATGAACAGGTTTCCTCCTTTGAGGTTCCTCCCTACCTTGATTTTTTACTAGAGAATAAATTCCTGGGAAATAAATCTGGTCAGGGATTTTATAAAAAGACGAATGAGAAAGACGAAAAGGGAAAACCTGTCATTTTAGCTTTAAATCTGAATTCTCTGACTTATGAACCAAGTATTCGTCCTGATATTCCTAGCTTAAAAGCAGCTAAGCAAATGGATGATCTTCCAAGAAGAATCAGACATTTCTTTGATGCTCAGGATAATGGAGCTGCCTTAATAAAAGAATCATTGGTTTCTCTATTTTCCTATGCCAGCAATAGAATACCTGAAATAGCCGATAGTTTCTTCAGAATTGATGATGCCATTCGCGCTGGGTTTGCCTGGGAATTGGGACCTTTCGAATATTGGGATATTATCGGTCTTGAAAAAGGAGTTCAGCTCATTGAAGAATCAGGGGAAAAAGTGCCTTCCTGGATCACTGAAATGTTAAGCGCCGGTTTCACTTCCTTTTATTCAAAGCAAGACGGTAAAAAATTATACTACGACCAGATGCTAAAGGCTTATCAACCTATTCCTGGTCAGGATAGCTTAGTGATACTTGATAATTACAGAAGTAAATCACCTGTTCATAAAACATCCGAAACCATTCTTCATGATATTGGCGAAGGGGTCTTATGTTTGGAATTCACCAGTCCTCATAACTCCATTGGAGAAGGGGTGTTGATGGGTATTCAGGAATCTATTCAACTGGCCGAAGATGGCGGTTGGAAAGGTTTAGTAATTGGAAATCAAGCTACTAATTTTTCTGTAGGAGCTAATTTGATGATGATTGGCATGCTCGCCTATCAGCAAGATTTCGATCAGTTAAATATGGCTGTCAACGCATTCCAACAAACTACGCTGCGTTGCCGATACTCCGCTATTCCTGTTGTGGCAGCCACTCAAGGTTATGTATTTGGGGGTGGATGTGAAATTTTAATGCATTGTGATGCCTCTGTTGTTAGTGCAGAATCCTACATAGGATTAGTAGAAGCTGGAATAGGTCTTATCCCCGGCGGTGGAGGTACCAAAGAATATGCCCTCCGAGCTTCAGATTTATTTTTTGAGGGTGACGTTCAAATTCCTACCCTCATAGAAAAATTTAAAGCCATTGCCCTGGCTTCTGTGGCTACCAGTGCTTACGAAGGATTCAAATATGGCAGCTTAATTAAAGGTCGCGACGAAGTAGTGCTAAATAAAGATAGAGCCATTGCTTATGCTCAGCAAAAAGTACTTCAATTGGCAAGGAATTACACGCAACCTATACTACGTGATGATATTACTGTTCTAGGCCGAACGGGTCTTGCTCCCTTGTATTTAGCGGCAAATGAGTTAAAATTGGGTCATTTTGCCTCTGATCATGATATTAAAATTGCGCAGAAAATAGCTTATGTGCTTTGTGGGGGTGACCTTTCAGGAACACAACAAGTCAGTGAACAATATCTGCTTGATGTGGAAAGAGAAGCATTCTTATCCTTATGTGGCGAACAAAAAACACAGGAAAGGATTCAATATATGCTTCAAAACAATAAACCTCTCAGAAACTAAATCTCTCATTCACAAAAGAAAAATTCATGGAAGCATATATCATAAAAGCCTATAGATCAGCTGTAGGAAAAGCAAAAAAAGGAAGTTTTAAAAATTTCAGATCTGACGATATTGCCGTAAAGGTCATTGAACATCTTATGGCTCAGGTGCCGGAACTCGATCCACATATCGTTGATGACGTTATTGTTGGTTGCGCCAACCCAGAAGGAGAACAGGGTTTTCAAATTGGAAGGCAAATCTCTTTGCGTGCCCTGGGTATTCCCGTGCCCGGAGTAACCGTTAACAGATATTGTGCCTCAGGATTGGAATCCATTTCCATGGCGGTGGCAAAAATTCGCGCGGGAATGGGACATATTTTTATTGCCGGCGGCGCAGAAAGTATGAGCCAGATTCCAATGACAGGTTATAAGTTAGCTCCCAATTATGATGTGGCTAACCAAACACCTAATTATCTTACAGGGATGGGCATTACCGCTGAGGCCGTTGCTAAAAAATATGGAATAACCAGAGAGGATGCAGATACTTTTTCAGTGAGCTCTCACCAAAAGGCCGCAAAAGCCATCCAGGAAGGTAAATTCAAAGATGAAATCGTTCCCATTGAGGTCACGGATGTTTCTGTAAAAAATAATAAAAGAGTCGAAACAACGACCTTAGTGTCGGTTGATGAAGGGGTAAGACCCGATACTACCTTGGCTTCATTAGCTGCACTTAAACCTGTTTTTGATACCAAAGGAATTATAACTGCTGGAAATGCTTCTCAGACATCAGACGGTGCAGCCTTTGTATTGGTTGCCAGTGAGGAAATGGTGAAATTATTTAATTGGCAGCCTATTGCCAGAATGGTTTCCTGTTCTGTTGGTGGTGTGGATCCTTTGTATATGGGTATGGGACCTTGCGCCGCAATTCCTAAAGCCCTTAAATCAGCTGGTTTATCCCTTTCCGATATAGATTTGGTGGAGCTTAACGAAGCCTTCGCAGCTCAGGCCCTGGCCGTAATTAAAGAGGGCTGTCTGAACCCTGAATCTGTAAATGTTAACGGTGGTGCCGTAGCATTGGGTCACCCACTGGGTTGTACTGGTGCAAAACTGACTACCCAGCTAATTAATGAACTTGGAAGACAAAACAAGAAATACGGTATGGTCACTGCCTGTGTTGGAGGAGGTCAGGGTATAGCTGGCATCTACGAAAAACTATAATGCAGATTTTATAAAAGTTATATAATAAAAAGGTTTCGCAAATTTTACTTTGCGAAACCTTTTTTTTATTTATGTACTAAATCCAGATTATCGGATAATCGTTACATCTCCTTTTTCGATTTTACCATTTGGAACATTTAATCTGAGTATATAATAATAAGTTCCATCAGGCAGCGGTTGGTTCATTGAATTCACCCCTCTCCATTCGTTTTTATAAGGTCTTTGAGAAAATACAATATCTCCCCATCTATTAAAAACTATTAACTCTGCATCAGGATAGTCAGCTGGAAATTCATCTAAAATTTCAAAGGCAAGCGCATCATTTTTACCATCATCATTCGGAGTAATTGTATTAGGAATGATTGGCAGCGGTGCCTCGGGATCAAAAGCAATGGTAACTCGTACCTCTGCTGTATCACACAAAGTTAGGCAGGCATTATTACATAGTTTGTAAGAAAAACTATCATCTCCACTACCCCCTGGTTTCACTTTGTAGTTGATATTACCCCCTGAAATAGAATCAATCAGACCTTTAACCGGTTGATTTAACACTGAGAGTTTAAATCCGCCCAATTTGCTCACCTGATCATTTTGAATGGCCACTAAAACTGCCTTTCTTGTCCCGGTAGGAATAGAAAGTAAATCGTCCGCTGCAACAGGATTCGTTTCACGAGTAATAGTCACAGAATCAACACTATAAGCCTCACAACTTGCCGTAGAAATAGTCCAGATAAAATTATTTTTACCTACTTTTAATCCGAAAGCAAAACTACCTGCATCATCGGGAAGCTCAACCTGAGGTCCTCCGGATACAGTCCATTTTCCAGTGTTTAAAGCAGATAACTTAGCATTAAGATTAATGTTTTCACCACAACTAATGGTATCAACCCCGGCATTGGCCAATGGTAAAGCAGGGTCGAGGATGAAGACGACCGTATCTTTTGAGGCACATCCTGAAAAAGAATTAACTATATCTAAGGTGTAAGTACCCACTTGTTTTACCTGTCCGTTTAATTGCGTATTATTTGTTACTGTATCATTTCCAGCCAGCGTCTTCCACAAATACTTGAAGGAGGCACCACTGCTTGTTCCCTTCGTATCTATCACTGTGAATTTGCCTGGACAGGCCAAGGGTTGAGGAGTAACTAAATTAACTGAAGGAAGCTGCGTCGAATCAGGAATATTAATTTTTGTACTACCCACACAGCCATTTCTCTTGTCCTGTATATCAAGAGAATAATTCCCTGGTTTATTGACTTTTACTAGATAAGCATCAGTGGTTAGCTGCACAGCATTCACCTGGTTGTCTAAGGGAACCCATGACACCTGATAATCAGATCCAACGGAAGAACCATTCTGACCGTTAATTTCTACTACTGGATTATTACAGGTTATTGGACCCGATAAAACAGCAAAAGCATCTGGTAACCTTTTATTCTCAGTAATAACAATTGAATCTATGGCCTTACAACCTGTTAAATTATTGGTAGTAATGAGTTGATAAGTTCCTTCTTTTTTAACTTTATAAATTAGACTGGAATCTAATTTTAAAGGATCTCCTTTGGAATCGACCCATGCGTAAGAATCTCTGGCTGCATTATTATTGGTAGTAACTGCCTTCAGTTCTATAGAATCGCGAATACAGGTAATCTGCGTTTCGTTAAATATAATTTTTGCCTCTGGCGCCAGTGTATCTAAAGCCACTAAAACATCAATACCACCTTCACAAAGCGTTGTCTTATTTTGAATCTGCAGAATATAGGTTCCCACAGTAGCCACTTTGGGATTGGGAGAGTCAAAACCTGAGGCAATAGTACCGTCTAAAGTCAACCAATTGTAGGTATAATCTGCTGCTGGAGAAACTGCAACGGATATATTTCCCTGAGGAAACTTACAGGTAATTTTAGGGTCTGTTATTAAAGTAACTTTTGGAGAATCCAATTGTGATATAATGGTAACCGAATCTATTCCTTCACAAAAACTAAATTTATTAATTGCTTTGAAGGAGAATAATCCACCTGCTTTTGCCTCAATATCCAGGGTATCTTTAGCGATTTGATTGCCATTTAAGAACCAAAAATATTGTAAGTCTTTATTTTCAGTATCCGCAACCCCTTCTAATAGCATTTTAGGCTCCTTACAAGTTAAGGTATCTCCGTATTTTATAATATCAGCTTGCACCACCTCCCTGATATCTTTTAACAATGTACTATCAGAAAGCACACAACCTGTTACGAGGTTAGTTGTTTTAATGGTGTAAATACCGGTTTTTTCAACCTGAGGTTGTTGAATAGTATCTTGTCCTGTGGGTAGAATTCCTCCAGCATTAGCAGTCCATAAAATACTATATTTATCTCTTTGAGTATTAAATGCAGCTTTCAGCGTAGCCTTTTGCTCTAGACAAGTCCAGCTGGTTGTATCTGCCAAAGTAAATCGGGCATAATCGGCATTTGGTAAAATATTTATAGTATCTCTGGTAGAACAACCTGAAGTTAAATCACGCACCAAGACAGAATAACTTCCGAGCTTACTTACAGTTACCGAAGAATTCAATCCTAAAAATGAACCGCTGAGTGTTTCCCATAAATAATCTAATGGATTTGGATGTGCCTGTGCTGTTGCATTAAGAGTTACTGATTCACCTTTACAACCCGTCTCTATGTCATTTCCAACACTAACTATGGGTTTCAATATATTATTGGTAACCGTGACCGTATCAGAACTGGTACAAAAACTATTTGTATTTCTAACAGTTACAATGTAAGTTCCGCCAAAAGTAATCGATGGAGCATCGAGTTTTTCCTGACCTGCTTCTAATTGACCGCCATTAATGGCTTTCCAGGTTACTGTCAAAGAATCTCCTTTCGTTAAAATAGGCACACCAATAACCGATGTTGGTGCATTACAAGTCAAAATTTTGTCTTGCCCGGCATCTGCTTTATAAAAAGGAATAGAAGTAATGACAATAGTATCTTTTGCCACACATCCAATGGCATTTTCCACCTGATAGATATATAATCCAGGTTCAGTAACGGTTACAACCGATTGTTCATTGTTTCCTTCAATTCTACCATTTGGAGTAGTCCAACTTACATTAATTCCTGACCCTGGCGTAGATGAAGTACCCGTACCTGTAAGCGTTAAGGAGCGGGGAAGACAACGTAATAGGGCATCAGGTCCGGCATTGGCCGTTGGTTGCCCTGGTGCAACACCAATGGTTATAGTATCGGTACCTCTTACGCTTGGATTTGATAAATCAATAACCGTTAAAACAATTCTACCTGCAGGTAAATTTTTAATGGCATTGCTGGAACCCAGATTCCTTCCTGTTGTAAGGGAAATCCAACTATAAATAAACGGACCCTTTCCTCCTGATGTTACAAATACCTGTGCGGTACCGTCATTCAGGTTGGTACATGAAACATTAGACGAATTTTTTGCTAAGAGCAAAGTATCGGTAATACAGACTGGAATATCTTTGTAGAATAACTGACCTGCTCCCGTTAAGGTGGTTACAGTAGAAGGTGGCGCCTTATCAACTTTTATAAGATAGCAGGTGTCTGCATCACCTATGACTTTATAACATACAGAGAACAAGACGGCACTATCCGCCAGTGTTTTTCCTGCTGCATTGAGCCAGTTGAACTCCAAAACACCAGAACTTGCCGCGCTTACATCGAAATTTGAAGCCAAACTTAAATTTAGATCGGCATTCAAATTATTTAAACCCGTGTAAGTCAATCCGGCTGGTGACCAGTTTAAAATAAAATCGGCTTTCGTAATATCTTTGAAATCATTGACTTTAAAATCGACACAATGATTGGATGTCCTTTTTGTTTCATTTTTTTCACTGAAAAGTACAAAACCATCCGGATTCAAAATACAAATCTCCCCGGGATCATACAGCAGGCTATTTTCAAGCCTTTGACCTCCAAGGAGAGGACTCGTTGAATAATTAGAGCCAATGGCCGCTAATTCTATAGAAGAGCAGTTGGTAGCATCGCCAATATCAAATGGAGACTCACCTATCAGTTCAAAACAAATCTTAAATATTTCCGATTTATCTGCGGCCAGAGATACATCAGATGGGGTCGCACTTTCCCAGGATAAACCCAATAAGCCAGATTCTAATGCATTTACATCATCAAATTTAAGTCCAGTTAATTTAGCATCCTTAATATTGTCAAATTTTAATCTGGAATTATCCCAAAAAAGATTAAATGTCAAACTATCTTTTTTATTAAAATTTGAAACGGACACAGGAACACAAATGGTTTCCCCTTTTTTTCCTTCCCCATCGCCAAGGGTAAAAACTACACCCTCAGGTTGCTTTATTTGAATAGCACAATTGGTTGCATTTAATTCATAATTAATAGGAAAATCATCGTATAAAACAGTCGCACCTGTATTAATTATTTTTAACGGAGTCACCTTGACACCAACACCCAACACATCAAAACAAACCTTATAAAGAGTGTCTCCTTTATTAATATTTCGCGTACCCAATTTATTAACCCAGTCCAATGCCACTACCCCATTTTTTATAGTGAATTTTGAGGCATTCAGGGAAGAGAGCTTCGATGAGAATTTTTCAGTACGAACGAAGCTTAAAATTTCAGGATCGTAAGTCATCTGATATTTCAGGGTATTCAGGTTAAGCAAATCCTGATCAGCGATAATAGCTACACATTTTTCAGCACTCACCTCAACCTCCGGGCCACATTCAACGTAAAGTTTAAGCCCATCAGGGTCACATCTGCTAATAGTGGTGACAATTTCTTCACCGACCAGAGCAATTACATCCAATCTAAAAGTATCTTGTCCTGTGGTTTGAGAAACGGTCCTACCTTCTGAAGTTGCTTCCATTTTAACACCAAAATTAGAAACGAAATCAACGGAGGTTATCTTTTGACACGGGCCAATGATTTTATAGCAAACTTCAAAAATTTCTGAATTATCTTTTAACGCTGCAGGTTTACCTGAACTACTCTGCCAGGCAAAAATCAAAGCATTTGACCTTTTTGTATCCTCTGGTAATCCGAAACTACCTCGAGAAAGACCCGGAATGGTAGAATTACTAACTTTCAAATCCACGAATTCCAGTAAAGTATCTTGCCATTGCATAACAAACTGAATACCGGCAATACTATCTAAACCAGTCACTTTCACGGGGGTACATACAATTTCACCTTCTTTTCCTACCATCGGATCCCCAGCCACCGTAAGTGCACGTACACAGGTAGAGATATTACCCCTTTTTTGAAGAAATCCTACATCAGTACACCCTACGTTCTTATAAATTTCAACAGGATAAATATCATTATTCTTCAAAATGGCAGGATCAGTAGTAATACCAATGGTAGTAGATGATCCATAGGTAGAAACAGGTTCAAAGCACAATGAAAATACCTTTTCTCCGTCTGGAAAATTAAAAGTTGGTAACTTAGGACTAGAACAATCATCGTATTTCCATTCAAAGAAAAGTAATCCTTCAGTTAAGGCTCTGGATTGATCGAAATCTGAAAGTTTAATATTTCTTAAAGTTCCTAATTTAATATCCACAAGTTTTACAATCTTAGGATCCCATTTAATAGGCATCTTGACATAGAGTACGTTGGAAAAGTCATCGGTAGTGACATCTACGCAAGCGGTACCATTGTCACAAGGAGCAATGGAGGAGAATAAAAAAGTAACGGCAGCCTCTTGTGACAGAGCCCGAACCGAAAACAATGAAAGAAAGAAAAGAAGTTTTATACTACGCTTCATTATAGAGTGTAAATAAGAATGATTCAAAAGATTATTTATTCAGGGAGTAAGAAATGTTAATTTCGTGTCCACCACCCACGAAGGGGCCAAAGGTTTTAAAACTGTACCCGTATCCATAGCCAATTCTAATGGAGTTATCGAGTCCAAGATTTTCACCTAACAGGACACCAGCTTCGAGATGCAAAGTACCAGAAGTTGATCCACCGGTTCCAACCCAAAGGCTTCCCGGCATCTGATAACGAACGTTAACATCGACATTCACAGGAGCATTCGGCGCATATTTTACCCAAACGGATGGTTCAATGAAACTATTATCATCAAAGAACAGGTACATTCCTAATAATCCGTATAAATGCCTGACCCTTTGGAGGTAATAATCACTTGAAGTGTTTTGGACTTTCAAATCGAGACCTAATACTTGCGGCATAGAAACACCTCCGTAAACATAAGAAGAGGCAGAACGTCCTGTGGACATATATCTGTAGGCATAAACACCTACCCCGACGTCGGGAAATAGTTGATTTTGCCCGGTCATCGCTAAGTCGTCTGTTTTATCTCTGACAATAATATTATCTGTATTTATGCCAAACTGAACCAAACCTGCTGTTAGGCCTAAAATCACACCACCCAAGGTAGGGTCGGAAGTAATAACTCCGGCAATTCTACCATAAGCTCCGGTAAAACTGATAGGTCCCGTTTGATCTCTCATCAAATAACCACCACCCATCATCGTCACACCCGCATAATCATCGGCATAATAAGTACCTCTGATAGTCATGGTTCTGGGTGCTCCGGATAGACCATTCCATTGCGAACGGTATGATGCGCCCACGGTAAAATTGTTAGCATAAGCCAAATAGTCGGGTTCAAGTGCTGCAGGAT
>JANQZX010000008.1 GCA_030728245.1 Saprospiraceae bacterium
AAACGGCGAACCATTCTGTTGTATATATACAACGAGAACGATTCAAACCATTTATTAAAATTTCACAAGAAGTTTAGTTAGAAATAACCTTAACTAAACCATTCTTTAACCATTTCAGGACTTACCCCTTTCAGCTCCAATTTTTTCTTTTTTCTCCAGCCATTTAACTCGTTAGCTACCTTTCCAATACCCGCTTCCAATACTTTTTCTTTATTTGTATAGCCTAAGGAAAATAAATGAGAAACCCACTCCTCGGGAACATTTGCCTCTGGAAAGGAAAGATTTGCAGAAACGGTGGTCTCTGTTTTCTCAGGTTTCATCTGAGGGAAGAACAAAACCTCCTGAATAGACGCATTATTTGTCAAAAGCATGGTTAGTCTATCGATACCAATACCTAGTCCGGAGGTAGGAGGCATACCATATTCGAGGGCACGAAGGAAATCTTCGTCTAATGCCATCGCTTCTTCATCGCCCCTTGCGGCTAGTGTCAATTGATCTTCAAAACGCTCTCGTTGGTCTATAGGATCATTTAACTCAGAGTACGCATTCGCAATTTCCTTACCATTAACAAAAAGTTCAAAACGTTCCACGAGCCCCTCTTTACTTCTATGTTTTTTCGCTAAAGGCGTCATTTCAATAGGATAATCTGTAATATAGGTAGGCTGGATAAGATTTTTTTCCACTTTAGCGCCAAAAATCTCATCGATTAACTTCCCCTTACCCATGGTATCATCGACTTGAATGTCCAGAGACGAGCAAACAGCCCTCAGTCCGGCTTCATCTAATTCGGAGACATTTATTCCTGTATATTCCAATATAGAATCGAACATAGTGAGACGTCTGTAAGGTCCGGCAAATTCAATTTCATGCTCACCAACGGGAACTTTTGTTTTGCCATCATTGACCGAAAAAGTAATGTAAGAGAGACATTGCTCCACCATTTCCATCATCCACACATAATCTTTGTACGCGACGTAAATCTCCATGGAAGTAAACTCGGGATTATGGGTTCTATCCATACCCTCGTTCCGAAACATTTTCCCAATTTCATATACCCCATCGAAACCGCCTACGATTAATCTTTTCAGATACAACTCATTGGCGATACGCAAATACAAAGGCATGTCCAGGGTATTGTGATGCGATTTGAAAGGTTTCGCTGCAGCGCCCCCGTGCATAGGTTGTAAAACGGGCGTTTCCACTTCTAACCAACCGCGGTCATCAAAAAACCGGCGCATAGCTGTTATAATTTTACTTCTCTTTTTGAAGGTTTCTCTGACAGCAGGATTGACAATAAGATCTACATAACGCTGGCGATAACGCAGTTCAGGATCCGTAAAAGCGTCATAAGTATGTTCCTCCCCTGTCTGCTCATCTATTTTAGTTTTAACGACAGGCAGAGGCTTTAAGGACTTGCTTAGCAGAGTAAGTTCCTGTACATGCAGCGTAATTTCACCTGTTTGGGTAGTAAAAATATAACCGGACACCCCAATAAAGTCACCAATATCCAATATTTTTTTAAACAGCAGGTTATAGTGAGATTTATCTTCCGTCGGACAAATTTCATCTCTGGCAATATATATTTGCATTCTGCCTGAACTATCCTGCAGTTCAGCAAAAGAAGCTTTACCCATTATTCTTTTCATCATAATGCGACCGGCCAGCACTACTTTTTTAAAATTTTCCGGATTATCAGGAAACCCCTTATAGATATCAGAAGCTACATGGCTTACAGGAAAGGCCATGGCTGGATAGGGATTAAGGCCTAAGTTGCGCGCCTCTTCAAGATTTTCTCTTCTTGCTAATTCTTGGTCACTCCACTGCATATTTCTATATTTTTGAAAGAATAGTCGCAAAAATAGGGATATTTAACGTAAAAAAGGAAGCAGATGTTACAAATCGCCTTTTCTCCCATTTATGAATATCCGTTACCCAAGGGACACCGGTTTCCTATGGACAAATATTCCCTTATTCCACAACAACTATTATATGAAGGAACGGTTCAGGAAAAGCAATTTTTTCATCCTGATCCAATTTCTGAGGAAATCATTTTATTGACTCATTCAGCAAAATATTGGGAAGATTTAAAGAACCAAACGCTATCTGAAAAAGAAATCAGAGCCATTGGATTTCCAATGACGCCGCTGCTGGTAGAAAGGGGCCGACATATAGCGGCAGGCACCTTACAGTGTGTTGAATACGCTGTAAAACATGGTATTTCGATGAATGCGGCTGGGGGAACACACCATGCGTTTAAAGAAAAAGGGGAAGGCTTTTGTGTATTTAACGATATAGCTATCGCAGCAAACTACCTCATACATAGTAATAAATTTAATAATATATTAATAGTCGATTTAGATGTTCATCAGGGAAACGGGAGTGCCTCTATCTTCAATGGACAAGGGCAGGTATTCACTTTTTCCATGCATGGGGCAAAGAACTATCCATTTAGGAAGGAAGCATCGCATTTGGACATAGGATTGCCCGACGGAACGGAAGATGACGCCTATTTAAAGATATTATTCAATATTTTGCCAAGAGTAATAGATCAACATCGACCGGAGCTCATTTTTTATCAGGCTGGCGTCGATATATTAACAACGGATCGGCTTGGGCGATTGTCTGTAAGTCGGGAGGGATGCAGGAAAAGGGATAAATACGTAATGGAAATATGTAAGAAGAATAAAATCCCCTTAGTGGTGACCATGGGCGGTGGGTATTCACCTCAATTATCACATATTATAGAGGCGCATGCCAACACCTTTCGAACCGCTACAGAAGTCTATTTTTAGGTCTGCCCCCTTTTGAGTGCTAAATAGACTATATTTAGAAAATAATGTAGAAATAATGCTGGAACCAAGAGAAAAGTATGTCAATGTATTCACTGATTTTGGCTTTAAAAAGTTGTTCGGAGAAAAGCCCAGCAAGCCTTTACTCCTCGATTTTTTAAACGAATTACTCATAGAACAGGAAGGCCCAATAAAAAATATAACCTATTTAAATACAGAACATCTTGGATCAAGTCCTCTTGACAGAAGAGCCATATTCGATATTTATTGCGAAAATGAGAAAGGAGAAAAATTTATCGTTGAGTTACAGAAAGCCAAACAATCTTATTTTAAGGATAGAACCCTATTTTATGCCACTTTTCCCATACAGGAACAAGCGAAGCAAAACGATTGGGACTTCAAGTTAAAAGCGGTATATACGGTAGCTATTCTCGATTTTGTTTTTGAAGAAGACAAGGCAGATATCCATAAATACCGATATGATGTAAAGCTAACAGATATAGAAACCTGCAAAGTATTTTATGATAAACTTACCTTCATTTATCTGGAATTGCCCAAATTCAAGAAAAAAATAGATGAATTATCCACCAATTTTGAAAAATGGTTATTCGTTTTAAAAAATTTGCACAAGTTGAATAAAATACCTGATCAATTAAAAGAAGAAAGATTTGAAAAATTATTTGCCATAGCCGAGGTAGCTCATTTTACAAGAGAAGAACTTAAATCTTATGAGGACAGTAAAAAATTCTATCGGGATATAAAAAACTCAATGGATACCGCCTTTGAAGAAGGAAAAGTAGAAGGAAAAGAGGAAGGAAAGGAGGAAGGACTGAAAGAGGGTAAAAAAACCATGATCGTAGAAATCATACAAAATGGTGTAAGCAATAATATGTCTGTGGAAATACTTACCCAGCTAACTGGGCTAACTGAAAAAGAGGTACTCGACATCATTTCAACCTTATGAAATGATGTCAAGTATTTAGGGTCTAAATATTATCATCACTATCAGATGAATTAGTTCTTACTCGTTACCGACTGTATCTAATATTTCCTGGCGGGACAAATCCATGGGAATATTACCCATTTTATTTAGATTGTCTAAGAAACTTTTTATTGAAAAAGGTAAACCATTGGCTTCTAATTTTTGAGCATATTCAGCCATAGCTTGTTCGGCTAAATATTTTCCTGTGATATAACTGGTTCCATACCCTGGTTGTCTGAGATAGAGTTGTTGTTCAAAAATGCGTAATTCCTTCTCCGTTTTCATCCATCCTCTCGGTGTGAATTCTGAGTGAATTCCCCCAGCCTCTTCCATAGACATAATGTTTGCATGGGCGTACAATGAACCCAGGCCTCTGGCAGCACGCTGAGCCAGCATGATATATACGATTTCACGAACTCTTGGCTGATCGTCATAAAGACCGGCTTGCATATACATTTCCTCCACCGCAGTTGCTATTCCCTCATTTCGGGAATCAAAAATATTATATAACAAGGGTTCTCTTCTTATAGGATTTGTGTGCGGTTCAATATCCATTTGAGCCAATTCGAACCAATGATAAAAATGAGAAAAAAGAGGACGTTGATCGAGGTGGGCGGTGATCCAAAAAAAGTTCCTTGTATTTTCCGGAACAAATTTTCCAAGATGTTCCCTTAAGGCCGGATCGAAATAGTCTTTTACGGTCAGAATATCTGCCTCTTTAAGGAAAGACATTAAGCTTTTTGCGGCTTCATCAGCCCTTTTGTTATAATCTTCAGGAGAGGAAGCTGGCACCAAAGGTGGTAAATTCCTGTTGCGATGTTCCTCCAACTTCAGGGAACTCCAGGCTCTTGCCAATTCTCTTTTGAGTAAAAGAACCTCATCGTCCCAGGTTAGCGGAACGAGGTGAACATTTTTCAAATACCAGGTATAATTATCTTTTCCAATACCAGAAGGACCATTTTTTTTGCTGGTTTCTGCGATGAGCCATTTTTCCAATCCATTGGTTGAAGCGATAGCCGCTTTAATGGCAGAAACTAAAGATGCATCGGAAGAAACGCCAGGAAGATCCAGCACACTATTTAAATCGGCAGCCTGGCCATTAATATCCCTGATACCTGCTATCCATAAATCCCTTGCGTTACCTGTCAGATTTAATTTTGCCTGTTCACAAAAAGGAGGAATTCTATTAATATTTTTGATAAATTTCTTTCTTTCATTTGCATTCAAGGGGAAATTATACTGCCAGAGTTCTGTGGTATAATGAGGCGTTGGACCTTCATGAGCGGGCACATCGCTTCTTTCAGTCCATAATAATTTATAAAAAGCCGGATCTCTTTCCCAGGGTTTTAAAATCCTGTGATTAAAATCGAAGCCATTCATTTCGGCATGGATAATCTTCCAGTCATTTATTTGAGCCACCTGCCAGCCGCTGGTATCAAAATGGTTCAACCTTCTTTTAAGAATTTCAAAATCTTTCATCCTTTTGCTAAAGGTTGCTTTGGTATAATCAGGAGCATCATCCCTTAAGGGAGGCACTTCAAAAGCTCTCCAATCCTTAAATAATATTTGTAAAGCAGCATAATCCTTTTGGGGTAATTCAGTTTTGCAAGCAAAAGCGAGTAAAATGAGAAGAGGGAGGAAAGAATATTTCATGTGATTTATTTATAAATTAAATATAGATAAAAATTCTTACATCAGGAATAAAGTAAAGTGAGGTAGGGGCAAAAAAAAAGTCGTCCCTTAAGGCACGACTTATATATAATCCCATGAACATAAACACATTTCGAGAAGGACAATGTAGCGGTTTCTTACAAACGTTAATGTTTTAATAAAAAACCGCCACTTAAACCCTTATTAACTGAAAGAGTGTATTTTTACACCTTCAAATTGTAATCGGGGAAAAACCCCAGGACCTTTATCTTCAGGCAAACATTTTTGCCTTGTAACAAGGATTAAATAGTGGAATTATCGTCCCGAATATTTCCGGGACGACAAAACCCCGACAATATAATCCCATGAACATAATCAAATCTTTTCTTCAGAACGTTTTCTGATTTTCAACTGCCCCTTATTCCCTCTCACGATACAAATATGCGACAGCTTACAAGGCTTTACAAAGACAATTTAAGTTCATTGTGAATTTTATTTATTGGGCATTTTAATATAAAACCATGTAAATCAATTATTTGTTGAAATATTTGTGAAAATCACTGAATTTTTATTTTAATTTTTATTCTAATTTTTTTTGAAAATTTCTGAAAATTTCTGAAAATCCCATAAAAAAGGTTCAAAAATCTTTAAAAACTATCTAATGAACGAATAAATAAATTTAATTACTTAATTAGTTATATTTGTAAACATTAGAAATATAATCGTTAAGTTTAAATCATGTATTGTGGAAAATGATCAATTTCAACGGAAGCAGGATAGCGTTTATTCCGTAAAAGTAAAAGCAGGAAAAAGAAGAACCTATTTTTTTGATGTCCGTAAGACGAAAGGTGAAGACTTTTACCTTACGCTGACTGAAAGTACCCGTCGATTTAATGATGAGGGTTATGAACGTCACAAAATCTTTTTGTACAAAGAAGATTTCAACCGCTTTATTGGTAATTTAGAAGATGTCATTTCCTATATCAAAACGGAATTGATGCCTAACTATGACTATGATGAGTTTTCACGCCGTCATGAGGAGTATGAAAACGGATTAGAATTCGACGAAGACTACCCGAAAGACCAGAATTCAGCTGAAAACAAGCCTAAATTAAATAGTGAAGAAGATGTAAGCTGGTAATATTGGGTTAGTAAATACCAATATATCTCCTTATTGCCCATTCCAGACTTAGCGCAACAAGCAATAGCAGAAGTAGTAGCGGCATACTTAATAAAGTTTGTGAACTCTTTTCAGTAACTAACACTGGTTTTAGAGCCGCTGACTTTTTTATGCTTGCATATAGTTCATTCAATTCTTTTTGACCAAAGAATTGTCCTTCACTTTCTGTGCTTATTGCCTTCAAAATATTATGATCCGCCGTTATGTTTATGAATTCAAATTGTAGCGGTTGAACGGTAAATTGACCTTCACTTTTCCATTCTTTTCCATTATAACTTGTAGTGGCTTCATAACTGTAACTACCTGTTGGAAGTACCCCAGCGTTCAATTGGTAGCCTTTACCCACTCTATTGAATAAAAATTTATACTCTTTGCCCTCGGTATTTTTCAAGGCAAGATTAACTTCAGGGGTATTAATGAGTTCGTAGGAGGCATTATATAGTTCCCCAACAAAGGAAACCGGCTCATTTTCATCATACACAGGTTTACCAGTCGTTACTCTAAACCTCCTGTTATCTCGTTTTACACTTAGATATTGCGTTATTTTCCCCATTAAACCATCAAAAACCTCATGATTCTCATACAGCTGAAAGTTCGCTAATCTCCATTTCCACAAGCCATCTCCTATAAAAAGGGCGCTTCTAACCCCATTATTCTCCCCTAACGTTAACAATGGATAAGAAGTACCAACATTTTTAATCTTCTGATATAACAATACCTGGCCAGCATTATTTGCTTCAATATCACCAAAAGGCACTTGTATAGGAGGATATCTGGCTGTTTTTTGAGGCCATTCAGGTTCCCCACTGAATAAATTAAAATTTTTATTCCACAATGATTCACTTTCCGCACCCAGGTTTGAATTTATTCTCAGGCTATTTACATCCTGAAATTCATTTAATGCTTTAAAGTCCGTTTGTGCCCCTGCAATCCACCAATGGGATTTCCTTAAATCTATAATTTGTTTTATGACTGGCGCAAAATTGCGACCAACTGCGGGAAGTTGGTGTAAAATGATTAAATCATATTCTGCAAAATTAGGAACAGGATCACCCAAAAAAGCTGTTTTAACTTCAATATTCTTATTGGCACTAAAAGACTGTCGAAGTGCGCCCATATCAGGATGAGGAGATTGTGCAAAAATGAGTACTTTTTGCCGCCCATCTAACACCGTTACAACAAAATCGCGGCTGTTATTTATCTTAGAAACTTCTCCTTCAACCGGAGAGGCTATAATACGAAAATATTTTGTCCCGGGTGAAGAAGCTGGAATGGTCAAGGAAAAGGTATTAAAAAAAGAAGATTTGTCTATTTTAAAATCTACTGATTTTAAAAATTTGGTTTTCCCCGCATTTACCTCTACTAAGGAGATTTTACTACCTTTTCCTATCAAATTTTTTGCTAAAACATCTATTTGCACCTCCATTTCATCGCCTGCATACACTATTTGATTATGAAAAATGCGATTAATGATAAGATCCCTTCTAGTTGAGGTATCACCCATACCTACCGTATATATGGGTACGTTCAACTTTGCGGCAGTATATAAAGGATTGCTACCCTGGTTGTAGATACCATCAGATGCCAGCACCACCCCACCTATTTTACTCCCTGCAAAGCGAGTGGACAATTCTTCCAATAACTCACTTATATTAGTTACTCTATCTGAAAATTTATCGGGTAATTCATTGACCATTTTTTCACCAAAAGAGAAGGTTTCTACCTGATAATCCTTTTTTAGCTTATCAACCATTTCATTTAAATCAGGCAAATAATCAGGGTCGTTTTTTTTAAGAAAATCACCTACAGATGTAGAAGCATCCTGAGCAATCACTAAAATAGGTTTCTGAAGTTTGGTGATATTTCTTCGCCAAAGAGGCGACAAAAGGAGTAAAGCAATAATAAACACTGACAAAAAACGAAGAAATGCCAAACCGAACTTCCAGGATGCATAACTTTCCGGCATTTCATTTGTTCGAAAATAAAGAAAGAAAGCAGCGGTGAAGGCGACCAACAAACAAATAAGGACATACCATCCACTATATTCAAAAACCAGCTGTTGCATTTATTTTTTTTTACGACGATAAATGTACGGTTTGAACCACAAAAAACCTTATTTTGTTGTATATGAAATTATCAATGTTACGTAAAAGGACAAATATGAATATTCCACTGACCCTTAAAGGTCTATTTATTTCTTTTCTACTTTTGGTTTCCATTCAGGCAAATGCTTCCTACCTTCTATTACCTATGGATTTTGAGGGTCAAAAAGACCATTTAAAGGCTTATGGTGTTACTTATTGGGTATTGGAAGCGGGACAGGAAGGCTGGTGGTTGTTAAATTATAGAGGAGGAAGTTTTGCTTTTCCCTACAGTGCCACATTTGAAAAAGAATGTAAAACGAGAGGGGTTAGTTTTGAAACGATTTCCGATGCT
This sequence comes from Saprospiraceae bacterium, assembly GCA_030728245.1. Lineage (GTDB taxonomy): Bacteria > Bacteroidota > Bacteroidia > Chitinophagales > Saprospiraceae > BJGN01. Next base: position 9,038 of record JANQZX010000008.1, read on the forward strand.
GCTTTTGATAATCTTCTGGCTGAAATTGCTAATCCAGAAAAAAATATGGATGCGATTAAACTAGAAAAAGCACCTAAAATTGCCGTATATACCCCTGAATTTAAATCCTCGGGTGAAAAAATTCAGCCATGGGATGATGCTGTAACCATGGTTCTTACCTACGCTGAAATTCCCTACGAAACTATCTATGATAAGGAGGTAGTACAAGGCAAACTGGCTGCCTACGATTGGCTGCATTTGCACCATGAGGATTTTACGGGTCAATATGGAAAGTTTTACCGCTCCTATTCTGCCTTTCCCTGGTATAGAGAAAATCAGCGTAGAATGGAGGAACTTGCCGCTGAATTAGGTTTTACAAAAGTTTCACAAATGAAACTTCAAGTGGTTAAGAAAATCAGGGAATTTGTTGGTGGCGGTGGTTTTATGTTTGCCATGTGCTCAGCTACAGATACTTATGATATTGCCTTAGCTGCCGATGGGGTCGATATTTGCGACTATATGTATGACGGAGACAAAGCAGATCCACAGTCACAATCAAAACTGAATTTTGATAATACTTTTGCGTTCAGTCAATTCCAGCTCTCGCAAAATCCTATGGAGTATGAATACTCTTCCATTGATGTGGCGCCAGAAAGACCTATGCCTGCAGAACAGGATTACTTCAATCTGTTTGAATTTTCAGCAAAATGGGATCCCATCCCAACGATGTTAACCCAAAATCATACGCGCCTGGTAAAAGGGTTTATGGGTCAAACCACAGCATTCAACCAGGAAAATATCAAGTCAAATGTTTTAATTCTTGGAGATAACAAACCCTTTCAGGAAGCAAGGTACATACATGGTATATTTGGACAAGGTTTCTGGACATTTTATGGTGGACACGACCCTGAAGATTATCGCCATCATGTGAATGATCCCGAAACTGATTTGAGTCTTCATCCGAATTCACCGGGATATCGACTCATTTTAAACAATATTTTATTTCCTGCTGCAAAGAAAAAAGAAAGAAAAACTTAATAAAAAAGAAAAAAAATGGCCCGCATTTCGTCTTCCATTTGGCAAATTATTGCCGGTATTTCTTTAATTATATTGGCCTTCCTTGGAGGTGCCGCCTGGATGGAAAAAGGTACATCAACCAATGATGCGCCTACCACATCTTCAGATAACAGCGTTACTTTGTTGACTTCTACTGAGTTGTCAACCATACAATTATTTGAAAAAGCTGCACCAGGTGTATGCTTTATCACTACAACGAATATTCGTGAAAATTTCTGGACCAGGGATATTTCTGAGATAAAAAGTGGGACGGGCTCTGGCTTTATATGGGATAAAATGGGACACATTGTTACCAATTATCACGTGATTGAAGGCGCTGACAAAGCTACTGTAACTTTGGCAGATCAATCTAACTGGCCGGCCGAATTGATTGGCGTGGCACCTGAGAAAGATTTAGCCGTACTGAAAATCAAAGCCCCAATTTCAGTATTATACGCCATACCCGTGGGAATTTCCGAGAATTTAAAAGTTGGGCAATCCGTTTTTGCCATTGGTAATCCATTTGGTCTTGACCAAACATTAACTACCGGAGTGGTAAGTGCCCTCGGCAGGGAAATTCAATCCAGAGCAGGCGTTCCTATCAGAGATGCCATACAAACGGACGCGGCGATTAATCCAGGTAATTCTGGTGGGCCCCTACTCGATTCCGGAGGAAAGCTCATTGGTGTAAATACAGCTATTTATAGTCCATCTGGCGCTTCCGCTGGCATTGGCTTCTCTATCCCGGTCGATGCCGTTCGCTGGGTGGTCCCTGAACTGATAAGGTATGGAAAAATTCAACGACCTACCATAGGTGTTGAACTGGCAAGTAATAATATAGTTGCCCGATATGGTTTACAGGGGCCCCTCATTTTAAATGTTCCCCCTGGAAGTAACGCCGAGAAAAGTGGCCTTCAACCCACCCGAAGAAATCGATACGGAGAAATCATTCTAGGTGATATTTTGGTGGGCATAGATAAAGAACCCATTAAAAACAATGGCGATTTGTATCTTTTTTTGGAAAAACATAAGGTTGGGGACGTCGTGGAGCTCGAACTTCTAAGAAATCAGAAAAAAATAAAAATAAAATTAACGCTGGAAGAAGGACAAT
>JANQZX010000009.1:0-15645 GCA_030728245.1 Saprospiraceae bacterium
TAACTACCATATAGGCGAAACAAACTTTCGCCTATACACCTAGTTTTGGTTGTATTAGCGAAGGTTTATTTCGTTTTTGTATCTAAATATAAGTACTATTTTTTTATAAATCGTCAAATGGACTTTTAATTTGTTTTATGCTCTTGGTACTAACATGAGTATATATTTCAGTAGTTTTGCTACTACTGTGGCCTAATAGTTCTTGTATATAACGCAGGTCAGTTCCACTTTCCAAAAGATGCGTCGCATAACTATGTCTGAGCCAATGTAAAGTAACAGGTTTTGTAATTCTCGCTTTTTTCAATGCTTGTTTTAATACTAATTGTAAACTCCTTGAGTCATAAGGCATGCCCGCTGTTTGGCCTTCAAATAAATAAGTAGTAGGTCTGAATACTTTATAATAATTACGTAACATCTCTAATATTTTAAGACTAAGGGGTACTATTCTGTCTTTTTGACCCTTAGCATTTTTCAATACTACAATATTTCTCTTTGAATCTATATGTATCGGTTTTAGGGCTAGCAATTCGCCACATCTTAATCCACAACTATATATTAAACTTAGCATCATCTTGTGTTTAATGTTATTGTGCGCCTCTAAAATGGTTTTTACTTCTTCTTTGCTCAATACATTGGGCAATACCTTAGCTCGTTTTGGCCGATGTATTTTATCAATCTCTATTTTGGTATATTTTATGGTTTTAAAATAAAGTTTGATGGCGTTTGTTATCTGATTTTGATAAGAAGCTGACAACTGTTTTTTTAATATAAACTCATTGTTGTATCTTATAACATCTTCATTTGTTAATTCAGCAATAGCAACAGTGTTAAAAAAAACAAAAAATGATTTTAAAGCATCTTTATATGTGATAATGGTACGCTCGCTATATCGTTTAGATTTCAGCCATTGTTGGAATTTTTCAATTTGAATAATGCCTTCCTCACTTGGTAATAAACTGCTTACCGTTGCTAGTTTAAATCTGATTCTGTTTTCTTCAGTATCAGGCAGGTGCCATACCTTTAATTTCTGACTCCATTTTGAGTCCTCAAATTGTTTTATCCGGGCCAATATATCAGCATCTTTTTCAAAGTGTACCGCAATTCTACTTTCGCCTCTATATTTTATGATTTTTGCTTCCCATTTCATAGCTATTATTTTGATAACTTAAAAATAGGCTGAAAGGGTCTGTTCGGCAAAGGACATTTTTCATGTTTCCCTAACAAATGCAAAAGGGGAACCAGGCCTAGGCCAAATTCCCCTTTCGTAATCGTTTATGTTATAACTAAACGCCTACTTCGCTTAGCTCCTTGTTATATGCACCTTCTTCAAGGCTTTGCTTTATTTTCTTGAATGCCTCAATAGTTAAATCCACTTCCTCGAAAGTGTGATCTGCTGTGGGGATTAATCGCAAAAGGATCATGCCTTTCGGTATCATTGGATACATTACCACCGAACAAAAGATATTGAAATTTTCTCTGATGTCATGCACCAGATAAGCGGTTTCCGCTACAGAACATTTTAAGAAAACAGGAGTAACGCAAGAATTTGTAACCCCTAAATCGAGGCCAGCTTCCCTAAGTCCACCTTGTAATCTATTTACTACGGCCCATAGTTTGTTTTTCAATTCAGGCCCACGCTTAATAATCTCAAGTCTTTTTAAAGCACCAATAACTAATGGCATTGGTAATGCTTTGGCAAAAAGTTGAGAACGCATGTTGTATCTCAGGTAATCAATTAAGAATTGTTCACCGGCAACAAACGCACCGATACTTGCCATTGACTTAGCAAAGGTGCTGAAATAAACATCAATTTTATCTTGAATGCCCTGCTCTTCTCCGGCTCCGGCACCTGTAGCACCCAATGCACCAAATCCATGCGCATCGTCCACGAAGAAACGGAAACCATATTGATCCTTAAGAGAAGCTATTTCTTTCAAGATACCCTGATTTCCTCTCATGCCAAATACACCTTCGGAAATAACCAAAATACCTCCTCCAGTTTCTTCAGTATATTTTTTAGCTTTCTCGATCTGTTTCTTAAAACTTTCAAAATCATTATGTTCAAAAGGAAATCTCTTTCCCATTTGCATACGAACACCGTCATAGATGCAAGCATGGCTGTCCATATCGTAAACTACGGCATCATGCCTGCTCATTAGGGCATCGATAATGGAAACTACCCCTTGAAAACCGAAATTTAGCAAAAGACCCGCTGGTTTTGATACAAACGCCGCAAGTTCATTTTCAAGCTGTTCGTGCTGGTCAGTTTCACCTGACATTATTCTCGCACCCATAGGGTAAGCCAGACCCCATTCCGCTGAAGCATCAGCGTCGGCTTTTCTTACTTCCGGATGATTAGCCAGTCCCAAATAATTATTAAGACTCCAAACGATTCTTTCTTTTCCACGAAACGTCATTCGTGTACTAATCTCGCCTTCCAGTTTTGGAAATGCATAGTAACCATGGGCAATTTCTTTGTACTGACCCAAAGGCCCCATATTATCAATTAACTTTTGAAATAAATCCATCTGTATGTTGTTTTATTTTGCAGTAATTACCAAACCGTTCTTATTTCTTCATTAGTAACCCATTTGCTCCAACTTTTGTTGTAACTATGGACGGTGTATGTAGTTTTTCCATTGGAAGTCACCAAAGGATATTTTTCATTGGCCCATTCAAAAATGCTACCGTATAAATTATAGACGTTTTTATATCCCAAACGTAACAACTTTTCACCTATTTTTTCACTTCGGTAGCCAATAGAGCAATAAATAACAATATTCTTTTCTTTAGAAATATTCTTTATTCTACCAACATTGAAATCTGAATATCCTAAATATATTGCATCAGGAATATGGCTGGCGTCAAATTCGGCTTTTTCCCGCGCGTCAAAAATAATAAATTTATCTTTATTATTCAAGAGCTCGTTTACGCTCATTAATGGCACCGTAAAAGAGATCAGGCCATCTATTTTCTTACTAAAATCAGGTTGTTTAGTTCTTGGTTTATCTAAAGGTTGATTTTGTGAACATGCGCTTGATAGCACCGCCGAGAAAACCAGACAAAGTATTTTTTTTGCAATATTCAAGGTGGTGTTTTTTTAAAATAAGGAGAAAGGACCATTTCCAACCTGGTCAGCTATCCATTTATTTTGTTCACAATACCCAGATAATTCATTGGTTATAAAATCATGAACTTTGTCCTGATGGGCTTCCGGATAAAGCAAATGTATATTTGGGCCTGCATCTAAGGTAAAACATACGGGAATGTTGGTATTTTCCCTGAAACTTCTGATTTTTCTTATCAGCGTGATGGTATTTGGCTCAAGTAAAAGAAAATAGGGACTTGAGCACATCATTAAGGCATGGAGAGTCATGGCCTCTAATTCTGTAATTTGGATAAATGTATCTAAATCACCATTTTTCAAGGCTGTTACTAATTGAGATAGATGATTTTTTGCCTGTTCATATCGAACGGCGGCATACGGATTATTTTCCATTAATTTGTGTCCGGCCCGCGATGATACATCTTTCTCCTTTTTGCTAACTAATAAAATAGCATCCTTATAGGTTCTAAATACGGGATGCAAATCATTTGCAAGGGGTGTACCATTTAGATTCGTGGAATCAGAGATGGCCGCTGACTCTCCCCAGGAGGCGATGAGAGGATAAATGGATCGGCAGGCGCTTCCTGATGCCAAGCGTGCCAGATAAGAGGCTTTTTTCAATGTTTCAACCTCATTCATGTTTTGAAACAAGCGATTTTCTAAGGTACAAATACATAAAGCCAAAGCACTCATACTAGAAGCAGAGGAGGCTATGCCTGCAGAATGTGGAAAGGTATTCGTGCTGGACAGGTTGAATGTTAATTGGCCGAGATATGGATGCGTTGGTAATAACCTGGTTAAAAAAGCAGTTATTTTATCTCCAAAAGCTTTATTTTCCTTTCCTTCAAATGTAAAAGTCAGATCAATGGTCTTATGTTTATCCACCTCTCCTTTCTGGCTATATTCGAGAATCATTTCTGTTCTTGAGTGGTCCAAAGTGAAACTGATGGAAGGATTTTGTGGTAACTGATCTCCGTATTTTCCCCAATATTTTACTAAGGCAATATTAGAAGGACTGGAAAAGCCAATTTTGCCATTGGCCTGTATATTTGAGGAAAGGGATAGGCTTTCTTCCCGTTGCAGCGGCATATTTCTATTTTTTCTAATAACAAATGGAGATTCAAATCCCTAACAAGGATGAATCTCCATTTGTTTTTTAATAAAGATTTATTTTAATTTCCACCTTGTTGTCTTGCACTTCTCATTGGATTTGGAAATGCGGGTAAACCTCGTGACTTAAATAATTCAAATCTGGATGGGGTTGGTTTTTCAGGATAGTAATTATTGGACAAATCCACATCAGCCGTTTCAAAATAGGGGTCAAGAGATATTTGTTTCACTTCACCTTTTGCTGGAAAAACTTTGGTAACGGTGAAATTATCTTTTCTCCATATTTCAGCAGGTACCCTGAATTCTTCCTTTGTCCCATCTGTATATTCAAAAAGTAGGATAAGTGGCATTACGAGACCACCTTTATTCGAAAAAGTAATTTCGTAGTAATTTTTATTGCTTGACAACACACTTTTTTCGGCTTCAGACATATTTTTCATTGTCTTATCTCTCTCACTGATTGATAAAGGTGTAACGGCGAATGGGTCATAAGTTGAATAAAAATCTTTAAGACCTAAGTCTATTTCGTCTTGTGTTTTCAAGATTTCCTTTTCATTTCTCAAACTTGAAATATTCCTTTTACTTTCTGCCAAACCTTTTTGGTAAGGTAACTCCACCTCAGGGTTTTTAGAATCTATTTTATACCAGGAAACTTTGTCCAGGCCAATATCTACCTTATCGATGGTAAAGAACCAGCCATGCCAGAACCAATCTAGATCAATGCCTGAAGCATCTTCAATCGTTCTGAAAAAATCGGCAGGTGCCGGGTGTTTAAACATCCAGCGGGTAGAATACATTTTGAAAGCGTAATCAAACAATTCTCTTCCGAGGACCGTTTCTCTTAGTATATTAAGTGCCGTTGCAGGTTTACCATAAGCATTATTACCCAATTGAAAGACAGATTCAGAATTGGTCATTATGGGTCTTATCTGGTTGATATCGCCATTCATATATTCTACTATATTAGATGCCGGACCTCTTCTTGAGGGATAATCACGTTCCCACTGTTGTTCTGCCAAATATTGTAAAAAGGAATTCAGCCCTTCATCCATCCATGTCCATTGTCTTTCGTCTGAATTGACAATCATGGGAAAATAATTATGCCCAACCTCATGGATGATTACGCTTATCATACCGTATTTTACTCTTTCAGAATAAGTTCCGTCCTCGTCGGGTCTTCCTCCATTAAAGCAAATCATGGGATATTCCATGCCTATATTGTTAGTATGAATGGACCAGGCAACCGGATATGGGTAATCAAAAGTATGATGGGTGTACCATTTTAAAGTATGAGCTACGGCTTTTGTGGAATATTGAGACCAAAGTGGGTTACCTTCTTTAGGATACGCGGACATGGCCATAACCACGGTGCCATTTTTCTGTGCTACACCCATGGCATCCCAGATAAATTTCCTGGAGGAAGCAAAGGCAAAATCACGTACATTATTAGCTTGAAAAACCCATGTTTTCTCGGTTTTTGCTCTGGTCAATTCTGCTGCTCTTGCTTCCGTTTCTGTAACAATAGCCATTGGGTTAATTCGTTCCGATTTAGCTTTTTCAAACCGGGTGAACTGATCCTTTGTGAGTACTTCTTTAGGGTTTGTTAAAACGCCTGTTGCAGCAACCACGTGATCTGAAGGTACGGTAAGGCTAACGGTATAATTACCAAAAGCAAGAGTAAACTCACCAGCCCCTAAAAATTGTTTGTTTTGCCAGCCCTCTATATCGTCATAGACACACATTCTTGGGAAAAACTGTGCGATGGTGTATAAATAATTATTATCCTTTGGAAAATATTCATAACCTGATCTGCCGCCTAGTCTGATACGATCATTGATGTTATACCACCATTTGATTTTAAATATGTAAGTCTCTCCAGGTTTTACGGGCTTAGGAGGATCTACCCTCATCATCGTTTTTACTACAGAATAAGGAATGTCTTTCCCTGAAACATCTTTCACAAAATCGAGCTTGAAGCCCCCGTCAAACCAGGGTTCCATGTCCTGAATTTGATTTAAGCTCATTCCTTGTTTCATATTTGAAGGAGCTGTAGTATAAGTATCTGATGTTTTTGATTGTTGGTTCTGATCCATCTGAAGCCAAAGATATTCCAGTTGATCGGGGGAATTATTGGTATATGAAATCGTTTCTTCACCATAAACACGCTGTTTCTCATCATCGAGTCGTATTTGCATGGTGTAATCAGCTTTTTGCTGCCAATATTGGTGTCCAGGTGCTCCTCCCCCTGTGCGGTAAGTGTTTGGGGTTGGTAATTCCGTATATATCTGTCGGAATTTGTCTGTCATTCCTCCCTGACTATATGCATTGTTTGATGCAAAGCCTAATATAAGTAAAAGGAACATAAGGTTTAAACGATTCATTTTCATAAGATCAAGTAGTTGAGTAGCTAAAATTAAAGTAAAGTTAGGAAAATGTTATTAGTTATTGCTTTTTAGCCTTTGGTAATTGGTATATAGGGCTAAGAAGTTTATTTAGGTATTATAAATCCTTCCCACTTAGCAATTACAGTAGGTGCTGCACAGTGACTGATCACATTGACACTGGTTCTAACCGGATCAATAAGTACATCTATTCCGAGCAAAAGGCCAAGCGCTTCTGTTGGCAGCCCAAAAGTGGGAAATAATGCCGCCAGAACGACAAAATTAGCTCTGGGAATACCCGCTACTCCTTTGCTGGTAACCTTTAGTATGAGAAGGATTAAAATCTGTTGATCAAAGGATAACGGGATGTTAGCTGCCTGTGCGACAAAAAGGGTTGCCATGCCCAAATATAAAGTACTTCCATTCAGATTTAAACTTAGGCTTAGCGGCGCCACAATACCAATCAGCTTTTTGGGAATGCCGTAATTTTCCAGATTAGTTAGTGTCTGGGGTAATGCCGCAGCACTGGAGGTAGTGGCAAAGGCAATTAAAAAGGGTTCTTTTATATGATAGATAAAGCGCTTTAGTGGTATGTTGAAAACAATCAAACTTCCAAAAAGTACAACAATCAAAAAGAATAATTGGGCGATCCAGGCACTGAAAATAAAAGATGCCAACCCTGTTAGGGTTTCTGGTCCACTGGATGCGGTAATGGCCATGGCGGCAAATACAGCTGGGGGTGCTAAGAAAAAAATGAATTGGGTAAATTTAAAAGCTATTTCTGCTAGGGAATCTGTAAATTGTAAAACAGGTTTTGCCTTTTCCCCCACAGATAATGCGGCTACTCCGAAAATAAAGGAGAAAATAACAATTTGTAAGATATCACCTCTGGCCATGGCATCAATAATACTGGTTGGAAAGGCGTTGACAAGTAAGTCATTTAAAGTCATACTTGTCTGATTTACAGATTCTTGACTATCCAGGTTTATGCCAATACCAGATTTGAACAGAAGCGATGTGAACCAGCCAATCAGTAGCGCCAAAGTACTCCAAACCTCAAAACATAAAAGCGATTTCCATCCTAATCTACCCAGGTCATTTGCACTTTCCGCATTTCCTAAAGCTCTGATGAGAACACTAAAAAGGATAGGTGCAATAACTGCTTTAATGAGTCGAAGAAAAATATCATTGATGAATTTGAAATGCAGGGTTAATTCCGGATAAATTAATCCAAACAGAAGTCCTGAAAAAGCAGCTATGAATAACCAGTTTGACAGCGAAATACCTTTGATAAATTCCCAAAACGGCCTCATCGCATTGTTTTATGTTAAATTGATGTAAAATAGTTTATTTAGCGTTATTTTCAAGCCATAAATATTGAAATATGAACAAAGGTTCAGAATTTCTTCACCAGATCATCACAGATAAATTTTCATGGAAGGATTTGAAAAAATGTACTCATAAAATTTAATTATTTGATGAGTACGTATAGTTCATTATTTTGTAATGCTATGCTTCAAAGGTTTTGGTATTCAATGCATCCCCGTTGACACTATAATGAGTAAACTGAATTTGGTTCGTATTCCTTACCTGGGAGGTTTTTACGCTTAAAAAGCCTCCAACGATATTCAAATACTCATGTTCAGGATATATTTCATTCTTTTTCCATCCTCCGGCGTGCTCATCGCTTGCAGGTCCGCAAGCAAATTCATAAGTTCCTGTTGTTAAGTGTTTTGAAACATATTGCCAATGCCTGTCCCCGCACACAACAAAAGTGTTTTTGTCCCCCTTTATAAATCCGCGAATTAGATCACCCTCATATTTAAAATTTGAATTGGAATGATTATCCCTTTTTTGTGGACGATCAGGTCCCATAATAGGTGTGGGTGAAATCAGAATTTTAAAGGTAGCATCAGAAGCCTGATAAGTCTGTTGAAACCAATCCATCTGTTCTTTTCCCCATATTGTTTTATCAGGACCATCGGGCATTTCATTGGGCATTCTGTAGTCACGACCATCAAACAACCAAATTTGAACATCTTTTCCCCATCTAAAGGTTCGGTAGGATTTTTCGCTATGTGGCACTTGCTGTTTAAATAGGCTGGCTCCCTGTTCAAAGGTAAATTCCCCCATAAACTTATTTTTAGACGCCGGGTGACAATCGTTCATCCAAGTATCATGGTCATCTTTCATAAAATAGCTGGGAATATGTTGATAAAAAGCTACATTACTAGGTAGGCTATTCATTTTTTGCCAATTCCAACGAGCAAGGTCCAATGTTTTTGATATTCTATCATGGTATAAAACATCACCTGTATGGACTAAAAAGTGAGGTTCCAGCTTTTTCATTTCATTGAAAATCTTGAATCCACCATTTTCCGGAATATCCTGATGAGCATATTCGTGGCAAGTAGTCACCATAAAATGAATGGGAGCGGATAATTCCTTAGGAGGAGCGGTGATGAAGCTGCCCTCCAGGGTTTTTACTCCTTTATTATTGGTTTTACCCAGAACCACGATTTCATATTTTGTATTTTCAGCAAGGTTCTGTAGCGTAAATTGAAAAGTATAATCAGTATCAGTATCTACTTTTTCCCAAGGCGTTGTTTTCCATGTTATGGTGTTTTGAGGACGGTATTTAATCATCATTTGACCTGCTATCCCAGAAACTGCCCCGTCTAAGGTTTCTATGGTATGTCCTTCAGGCATTACGACCTTAACCTTTTTGTCAGGCCTTCCCATATTATACTTTTGGGCAAAATAGTCTTCATTATGCCATTCATTTACTAAGTCATCCCAGTATAGAATGGTAGGAAGTATGCCTTTATCTTTTACGCGTGCCTCACGTTGAGTTAATCTTGTCCATATAATGGCTGAAGTGGAGGATATTTCACCGATTTTTATTCCCGTTGTAAAATAAGGCGTATCCAACATCGCGCTTAAATTCATGGTAGGTATGGTAGCCAACATCCCTAAAGAACTTTGGATTATAAATTTCCTTCTTTTCATGATAGTTGCAAATTTAATTTTAATGAAGCTAAAGTTTTTAGCCGACTGGGTGTATTACATAACAAAGTATGTATAATTTATTAACTCTGCAACAAAGGAATTGCTTTAGAGTAAGTTTATGTATATAAATTGTCGTATCTCATTTAACCAAAGGAAAAATCATAGAAAACATTGGATAGTTTTCTATGATTATAAGGACAACAAAATTTAAAGCCTGAGTCAAATTGAACAACAAGTAAGTTTTGTTCAATTAATTCTTTTACCTAAAACCTTTTTAGAAGGTAATTTTTAAAGCCATCATATTTTGTATCCATTTCTATGGACACTTTTTCTTTATTTGCCAATATAGATAGTCTTTCCGGTACGTCTATGGTACGTCCCAATATTCTTTCCACATCGGGTTTAAACTTTGAAGAATGGGCTGTTTCTAATATAATTCCGTAGGTGTTTGGATGACTTTCCATGTACTCTTTTAATGCATAATACCCTACAGCACCGTGTGGATCTATAATATAGTTGTACTTTTGATATACTTCTTTGAGTGCATTTTCCGTTTGTGTATCATCTACTGCTATTCCCGTAATTTCATTTTTTACATTGTTCCACGTGGAACATTCTTTTGAATTACTTTCAAAAAGATCTAAAATTCTGGGGAAGTTAGATGGATTTCCAACGTCCATCGCATTTGATAAGGTTCTAATGGCGGGTTTTGCTACATATTCTCCGGTAGATAAATAATCGGGAACTATTTTATTTACATTGGTTGCGGCTATAAAGTGATGAATAGGCAGGCCCAATTGTTTGGCGATTAAACCTGCTGTAATATTGCCAAAATTACCACTCGGCACTACGTAGGTTATGTCTTTGGTTTTTCTAATGATTTCTGATATTTGCCTGTAGCTTTCGAAGTAATAAAAGGATTGAGGAATTAAACGAGCAATATTAATTGAATTGGCAGAAGACAAGCGTAGTTGAGCATTTAAGTCCTTGTCGAGAAAAGCTTCTTTTACCAGCGCCTGACAATCGTCAAAAGTACCATCTATTTCTAATGCATGTACATTACCTCCCAGGGTGGTTAGTTGCTTTTCTTGTAACTCACTTACTTTTCCTTTTGGATATAGAATAACAACGCTAATGCCTGGAACATGATGAAATCCAAAGGCAACAGCTCCGCCCGTATCTCCGGAGGTGGCTACAAGTATGATTAATTCTCGTTTGTTGTCACCATTGTAATATTGCATTATTCTGGACATAAATCGTGCACCAAAATCTTTAAAAGCTAACGACGGTCCATGAAACAATTCTAAAGTGGCGATATCATCGTTTAATTGATAATTTGGTGCAGGAAAATTGATTGCATCGTAGGTAATTTCGGCTAATTTTTCGTCGGGAATAGATCCTTCAAAAAGATGTTTTGCTATTTGAAAGGAGTTTTCCTGAAAAGAGTTTTCCTCAAACCTTTCCCAGAATGTTTGGGGTAAAGGTTTGATCTTAGACATGTACAAACCATTGTCAGGGGGTAGCCCTTCCATTATGGCTCTTTCTAAATCGACAACAAATGCTTTGTTTTTCGTGCTGTAAAGTTTCATGAATATATCTTTATTAAGAAAGAACTACGGCTCCTCCCTGATTTATTTTCCCAGTGTACAAAGTGGCAGGAATGCCGTGTACTTCAAAAATATTTTTCATTGCCATACCTCCTTTTTGGGCAGCCGTTTCTCCTTTAAAAAGGGCGAAAATAGATGGTCCCGCGCCAGAAATACTGCAACCCAAGGCATCCATTTTTAAAGCCATATTCTTTATTTCATAAAAATGAGGTATTAATACAGCTCGTTGAGGTTCAATGACATGATCTGTCAAAGATCTTCCAATCAGTTCATAATCAGAACGATAGAGTCCAGCAATGAAAGATGCCAGATTTCCAGTTTGTGCAATACACTTTTGAAGGGAAATGTCAGGTTTGAGTATATTTCGGGAATCTCTTGTTAGAACTTCTACTTCAGGGTAAATTACCGCAGCTACCAGGTCGTCGGGAATGGGTAGTGAAGTTATGTCAAGGGTTGCATTTTCACGAATTAAAATAATGCCCCCAAGTAAGGATGGCGCAACATTATCGGCATGATATGAACCGTCGGCAAGTTGCTCCCCCAGTACGGCAAAATGTAATAGCTCCTTCTTAGTCAGGGGATTTCCTAACAAAGTATTTACGGCAAAAACGCCAGCCACCGCACTGGCAGCACTGGAGCCTAGTCCGCTGCCAAAGGGCATTTTTTTGTGGATATCCAGTTCAATACCTATCTCGCTTTTTCCAAGGAAATTCAATAGTGCCTGAGCCGAAAAAGTAGCCGTATTTTTTTCTGGCGAAAATGGCAAACGGTTTGTTCCCGTAATCTGGCCAATACTCATCCCCTTTCCGTCAGAAAATCGCGCAACTACTTCATCTCCGGGGCTCTCCAAAGCAAAGCCTAAAATATCATAACCTACCCCAATATTAGCCACCGAGGCAGGTGCAAAAACACGAATTTCCATAAGATTAATTGAGTTGATTGGCAATTTTAATGATTTCAGAGAAAATACCCGCTGCGGTAACTTCCGCCCCTGCACCAGGCCCTCTAATCACCAATGGCCTTTCCTTGTAACGTGTGGTAGTGAAAACAATCATGTTATCGCTGCCACTTAGTTGGGAAAATGGATGTGTATCAGACATTTTTTCCAGTGAAATACTGGCTTTTCCGTCCTCTAGTTTAGCCACCATACGAAGCACCTTGTTTTCTGCTTTAGCCTCTAAAAATAGCTGCTCAAAGGTGTCATTTTCAGCGGCTAAGGCTTTGATAAATGCAGGTACATCGGGTGCATTTTGACAATTTTCAGAAAGAACAGAGGTGATAATTACCTCATCGCTCTCTATCCTCGCGCCCGCTTCTCGGGCGAGAATGATGAGTTTTCTTCTTAAATCAATACCATTTAAGTCAATTCTTGGATCTGGTTCAGTGTAACCTAAAGCCATCGCTTCTTCAACCATTTGGCTGAATGTATGATCATTATTTCCAAAAGTATTAAAAATATAAGAGAGAGAACCCGATAAAACGGCTTCCATTTTAATGATTCTGTCCCCACTATTTATCAAATCATTCAAGGTGGAAATAACAGGTAAACCTGCGCCGACATTTGTTTCATACTGAAACATAACTCCTCTCTTTCTGCTTAACGATTTTAAGGCGGCGTATTTGTCATACCCAGAGGAATTGGCTATTTTATTTGGCGTGGAAATTGAAATGCTGGCATTCAAAATCGCTTCGTAAAAATGAGTTATTTCTTCGTTTGCCGTATTATCAATAAAAATGGAATTGGGTAAATTGATATGCTCCATTTCTTCCACAAAAGTTGAAAGTTGGCTGGTCTCCCCCATTTCATTTAACGTCTCCTTCCATTGGTCTAAAGGAATACCTTCCCGGCGGATTATCATTTTTTTACTATTAGCTAAACCAACAAGCTTTAAGTCCAGGGAAAGTTCTTTTTTTAGAAATTCCTCCTGGGCTAATATCTGGTTTAAAAGGGTACCTCCTATCAAACCGCAGCCAACCATAAAAAGATGAATCGTTTTGGTATGGGAAAGGAAAAATGCCTCATGCATTACGTTTAATGCTTTAGACTCATCTAATCGACTGATAACTACAGAGATATTTAACTCAGAGGAACCCTGTGCAATAGCAGCCACATTAATCCCATTTTTACCCAAGGATTGAAATAAACGTCCGGCCACACCAGGGAAATAACGCATTCTTTCCCCAATAACAGCTACCACGGCCAAATCCGTTTCTACTTTTAAGGTATCAATGAGCCCATTCTGGATTTCGGTTTCAAATAATGCCTCCACTATTTCTTTTGCCAGGAGTGCCTGATCAGGTTGAATGGCAAACGAGATGGAATGCTCGGAAGATCCCTGGGTGATAAGAATGATATTGATGGATTTTTGGGCTAATCCTGAAAATAGTCTGCCAGAAATACCAGGAACCCCAATTAATCCACTTCCTTGCAAAGTAAGTAATGCAATATGTTGAATAGAGGAAATACCTTTGACAGGATTGTCACTCATTTCAGAATGATTTGAAACGAGGGTACCTTCAAAAGCAGGATTAAAAGTATTTTTAATGTAAAGGGGTATCTTTTTTGTTAAGGCAGGTTGAATGGTTGGTGGATAAATGACTTTTGCCCCAAAATGAGACATTTCCATAGCTTCAGCATAAGTCATTTTGTGAATGGTAAATGCCTGGGGTACTTTCCTTGGATCAGCCGTTAGAACGCCATCTACATCGGTCCAGATTTCGATAGCTTCAGCATCGAGGCCTGCACCAAGGAGTGCTGCCGTATAATCGGATCCTCCCCTTCCCAACGTTGTGGTTAATCCCCCTTTTCCAGCACCAATAAAACCTGTAACTACTTGAATTTCGCTTGTTTGAGAATAAAACTCTTTAATTTTTAGATAAGTATTACTTAAATCAACTTTCGCATTTCCAAAATTCTTATCGGTCTTTATTATTTTTCTCGCATCTAAATAAGCTGCTGGAATGCCCGCTTGTTTTAGTACGTGCGAAATTATAAAGGAAGAACTTCTTTCACCAAAACTCAGTACATAGTCCATGGTCCTTAATGAAGCTTCTCTAACCAGAAAAACGCCGTGAAGTAAATTTTTTAATACTTCCTGATTATTTTCCAGCTCAGCAATGACAATACTTCGAGTGGGCTCAATAAGTAAGGATTCGGCGGCTTCAAAATGACGTAAACGGAACTGTTCGTGTAAATTAAGATAACTATTATCACCATTCGCAGCACGTTGACTCATTTCAATGAGCTGATCTGTCACTCCGCCAAATGCTGAAAAAACAACGGTAAACGGCTGCCCACTTAAGTAATAATCTTTAAGAATAGAGACAATTCCTCTAATTCTTTCAGGTTTTCCAACAGAAGACCCCCCAAATTTTAGCACTTTCATTTCCTGAAATTTTATAAATAAAGTATAATGACCAATGAATTGGCGTTCAATATAAAATTTAACAATTATTTGGTTTTTCAGGCTAAGTTTTGCAAAGGTAGGGAAATAGAAAGGATACGGCTAATTTGAACTTAATATTTTTATTTAAAGCAAATAAAAAGGAGATTGTTACTTAATAAATGGTTGAATTTGATGCTGACTGGTAAATAATTCCAGATAAACAAATCCTGACTTCGCCACGCTTTATTAGGTTGTTTTTTATTTCATTGATTATAAATATAGTATAGTTTTTATGAGATGTTTAGATCAAGTAAAAAATAGGTCTGAATGCACAAGCGTTATTGTTATTAGCAACACCAAGGATATAGTTTGGTAACTCAAATCAAACCGGCGGGCTAAAATTTGGAAATAATCTTCTTATATAATTATAAATCAGTATGTTATTTTGTTGGTTTGATAAATATCATGCAGTGTTGCCAGGGAAGATTTTTTATATTTTTGTCAAAGATGAATCCTGCCGCCTTTAGTTCTTTGATAGCCTGTGCCTCACTCATTTTGTGGATGTCTTTGATGGGCACTTCGTTATCCTCTGACCTGAATTCCACTAATACTAATTTACCACCGGGCTTTAAAGCTTTCAGCATTGAAATGGCCATTTCATAAGGATAAGAAAACTCATGATAACCATCCACTAATAAAACGAGATCTACTGTGTTTTCAGGCAAAGAGACACTCGTTTCTTTACTAAGCACAGGCACAATTCCCGACAGTTTTTCTTGTTTAATCCTTTTGTTCAGGTAGGCAATCATTTCTGGTTCTATATCTACGGCATATACCTTACCATTTCCCACTTTTTTTGACAGCAAGGCACTATGATAACCACTTCCTGCACCAATGTCTGCAATAATCATCCCAGGTTTTACATCAAGATTCTTCAATAATTGAGAGGTGTTTTCCTCCATCTCCCTCTCCTGTCTTTCAAGCCAATCTATGCCAAAATGACTCATTACGTGGGCAATTTGTCGGCCCATATACCATTTATTGAT
>JANQZX010000009.1:15745-45543 GCA_030728245.1 Saprospiraceae bacterium
TGCCAAAATGACTCATTACGTGGGCAATTTGTCGGCCCATATACCATTTATTGATGCCATTTGGGTCGCCACCTTTGATAGTATATCGCCCTTGAGCAGATGCACCGAATGTGAGTAGGAAAACAACAAAAAATAGTGAAACAGATATTGATTTTTGCATGGTTGACCTATTGGTTTATTTAAGGGAGTATCATTAAATAAGACGCAAAAGAGTGGTCATTAGTTCTCAATTTTTCTTCATTTTTTAGTAACTCCTTTGTTTTAGTATAATTATTAATATTTACGTCAACGTTTAGAACATCTGGATCAAAATATATTTTTCTTGAGTTGAGTAGTAACACCTATATGGGTTAAACCGCCTCCAAGATGATAGATAGATCGGCCGAAATCAAAAGAAAAGCGTTTTATTTTAAGGCCAAATCCAAAGGAAAAGCCATTTAAACCACCAACGCCAACGGTACCAAATTCCATTCTACTTCTATGATTGTAAGCCATTCTTAATTTGAAATTTTCATTTGCGCCCACAATAAGTTCTCCATTGAGAATAATATGCCTGAATAAATTATCAACAAATATGGCAAGCTGCGCTGGTTCAGCTAATTCCTCTCCGATAATAAGCCTAGCGGATTCATTATCTGGATTGTAGTATCTTACGTTCCAACGATTCAGGTTGTTATAAAGAAGCGTAAACCGGAAGGGTAAATAGCGTAATTTTTTTGAAATAGCTATTTGTAAATCACTAGGTAAGGGTTCCTTGCTGTTACCTGAAAAATATGGATTTAGTTGTACGCCCGCATTTCTATATACAATACCAATGGTAGTAAGCTTTGAAGAATCAGTGTAAAATAAGCCGGCATCTAAAACAAGTGCGGAAGAAACAAATTCACCTAAGGAAGATTGAGCGAAAGACAAGGTAGAACCAATTTGAAGTCTTTCATCAATGGAATGGGCGACTCCGACGGACATTCTATTTTCATTTGCCTTGAAAGTTCCGTTTGTCTGAAAATACTCGTCAGTTCGGGGCATTTCACCGTACTGAATAAAATGAAGACCAAGATGTAACCATGTTTTGTTATCAGCTATAGTAAACGCATACGCAGCATTTCCACTTTGTATATTTCCGGGTAAAAAAAAATGATTTAGTCCAAGTTTCCCAGTCATATTCTGATTTAAAACAGCTGGATTACCACCAATCAAGTTAATATCACTATCAGACACTGAAATTTGGTTTCCACCGAGCCCGGTTAATCTGGCGGAGTACGGGGAGCTTAAAAAATTAAAAGTAGCTCTTCCTCCGGGGAATTGTCCATATACAGCCTTGGCCGCAAAAAGAAAGAAGAGAAAAAGTACATTTTTCATTTTGTGGACTGGTTATCTTTCCATTGTGTACGGCAAATACCACCGGAACAAATCATTTTTTTTACTAATTTACCCTCTTCATTATAAAATAATAAAGGACCGTCTTCGGTATTTCCATTTTTATAATTTCCAGAAACACTTAGCTGCCCGGAAGGAAAAAACTCTTTGAAAGGGCCATTTTCTTTATTTTTTGAAAAGGTTACCTCCTCAATCAAAAATCCCCGCTCATCATATTTATACCAAAGTCCAACCATTTCATCATTGATGTATTGACCTTTTAATTTGAGTTTATTTTTCAAAAAAAAGCTTCGGTAGGCACCATTAAACTGTCCATTTTCATGCGTTTCCAAGACCGCAGTATCTTTTGAACCAGGAAAAAATAAGATTCTTTCCCCGTGGAGTAAAGAATCTTTTAAAGTGTAAATCTCTATCGGAAGTCCGTTTTTATCTTTTATCACCACTTGTTTCCCGTCAGTCTTGGTACCCTCTATTTTATGGCAGCCTGTTGTTAAGAATACCAAAATAAAAAGTATCCTGCAAAGATTAGTGGTTAATGATTTAAAAGATAAGTTATGCAGAAACATAGGAAAAATCTAGTGATTTAGGAAATAACCGATCTTCCCATACTTTCATAGTAGAATCCCTCCTCAGTCATCTGGTCCAAATCGTATAAATTTCGACCGTCAAATATGTGAGGTTGACGCATTAACTGTTTCATTATCTTAAATCCGGGTGCTCTAAACTGGCTCCATTCTGTGACAATAGCGAGAGCGTCAGCTTCAATCAGCGCTTCGTAAGGTTCATTAACATAAATAATACGATCTCCGAGTGTTTTTTGAACATTAGGCATAGCCTCTGGATCAAAAGCTTTAACCGTTGCGCCGGCTGCCAGCAATTTTTCTATGATAAACAAGGCGGGAGCCTCCCTAATATCATCGGTATTAGGTTTGAAGGCCAGGCCCCAAATAGCAATATTCAGGCCTTTAAGATTGCCATTAAAACGGTTAATTATTTTATTTGCAAGTATTATCCTTTGATTGTCATTTACTTGCATGACAGAAGAAAGGATGTGGAAAGGATAATTATTGTCATTTGCTGTTTTTGCCAACGCCTGAACATCCTTAGGGAAACAACTGCCGCCATAACCGACCCCTGGAAAAAGAAAACGTTTTCCAATTCTTGAATCTGAACCCATTCCCTTCCTTACCATGTCAACATCGGCGCCTAAGATTTCACAAAGGTTAGATATTTCATTCATAAAAGAGATACGCGTTGCTAAATAAGCATTTGCAGCATATTTGGTCATCTCCGCAGATCTTACATCCATAAAGAAAATAGGGTTTCCCTGACGGACAAAAGGTTCGTAAAGCTGTCGCATCAATTTTTGAGCTTTTGCGGAACTTGTTCCAATGACTACCCTATCAGGTTTTAAAAAATCATCGACGGCAACTCCTTCCCTTAAAAATTCTGGATTTGAAACGACATCAAATAGATCTTTCGATAAACTTTGTTCTAAAATATCTGAAACTTTTTCAGCGGTTCCAACAGGCACGGTACTTTTATCAACAATGACTTTATAGTCAACAATGATTTCAGATAAATCTTTAGCTACCTTTAGGATGTAGGATAAATCGGCAGATCCGTCTGCCCCAGGCGGTGTTGGCAAGGCTAAAAAAATAATTGCCGCATCTTTTATGGCCTCTGGAAGATTTGTCGTAAACGAAAGCCTGCCTTGTTTAGTATTCCTTTCAAAAATTATATCCAGACCGGGTTCATAAATAGGTACTTCCCCCTTTTTTAATCTATCTACTTTATTTGCATCAATATCGACACAAATGACATGGTTGCCAGTTTCGGCAAAACAAGCACCGGTTACTAAACCAACATAACCAGTACCAATAACGGCTATTTGCATAAAAATGATTTAATTTGAGTAATATATTCTATAAATAACATCGGCATAATCGTCGGAAACAAGCATGGAGCCATCGGGTAGTAGTTCCAGGTCAACGGGACGTCCGGTGACGTCGTCATTTTTAGGATTTAACCAACCGGTAGCGAATGGTTTATAGCTGATAGCCTTTTGATTTTCATCCAGTGTCACAAGAGATAATTGATAACCCGACTTTTTAGTCCTATTCCAGGAGCCGTGTTCTGCGATGAGTATTTGATTTTTATAGCTGGCAGGAAAATTATTTCCTGTATAAAATTCGATACCAAGTGGAGCCACATGAGCACCAAGTTTTTGAGCTGGTTTCACAAAATTATCACAGGGAAATTTTTTGCCAAACTCAGGGTCAGGTATATCTCCCTGGTGGCAATAAGGATATCCGAAATGTAAATTATCTTTTTCAGCTCTATTCAGTTCACACGCGGGGACATCGTCACCCAGCATATCTCTGCCATTATCTGTGAACCAAAGCTCTTTTGAAGTAGGGTGCCAATTGAACCCCACCGTATTTCTAATACCGGAATGAACTATTTCCAGATTGGTTCCATCAGGATCCATTCTCGTAATAGAATTGAAAATTTTATCTTCTGATTCACAGATATTACAAGGTGCGCCAACGGGAACGTACAACTTTCCGTCGGGCCCGAAAGCGATATATTTCCAGCCATGATGTTTTTCCGTGGGGAATTTATCGTAAATGACTTCAGGTTCCCCGGGGTTATCCAGGTTTTCTTCAATATTTTTAAATCGTAAAATCCTGTTTACCTCTGCAACATATAAATCACCATTTCTAAAAGCCACACCATTAGGCATATTCAGTTTAGAAGCAATCAAGTACTGTTTTTCTACCTTATAATCGCCATTTTTGTCAACCAACGCATATACATTCCCTTTATCTCTTGTACCGACAAACAATACACCAGAGGGGGAAAGGGCCATAGACCGGGCATTTACCACGTTTTCAGCATAAATTTCAATATTAAAGCCATCGGGAAGTTTGATGGTGGAAACATCTATTTTCCCGCTAAATATTTTTGGCATGGGAGGGTTTATTTTCCCGCAGTAGAGGAAAAGTAACATCGGCAACACCATCAATGAACTAAAAAGTGGCTTTTTCATTTTTGAATTTTTTAACTACTTTATATAATCTGATAAAACAGGATAGGTTGAAATGAGTTTAGAGGCTTGCTCTTTTGATAATTTTTCACCGTCTAAAAAGGCAATAATTTCGTGATTCTTATTATTTGACCATTGAGCCAGCTCAAATGAATTAAATAATCCACTATATATACCTATTTTGTTCTTATCAGGTAAAATCTCAAACAGCAGGTTTTCATGCCCTTTAATATCTTCAATATTTATATTTTGAATATCGGTGTAGGGTATTTCTTTTAAAAGCCACTTAAAGCAAAGGGCATCTTGAGCTATATTTCCATTTTCCCCATCAAAAAGCAAATTTGTGTTCAACGCCATATCCATGGGTTTGGCACCGGAGAAACGAAAAGAAATACCTTGATTTCCTTTATCAAATAAGGGAGAACAAATTACGCGATAGCTTATGTTTGGATGTTTGAGGGAACTTTGTGAAAAAAAGCGATGAATATCAACCAAAGTGAATAAGCTATTTTTCACCCCTGCGCCAAAATCTAAATCTTTATGAGGATAAGCAGAGATAAATAACTTTAACCCATCATTTTCATTTAAAACAGGTATTACGGCATTAAAGTAAGGTTTATTACTACTTTCCAAAGGATGTTCAGCGCCATTTAGTACCATGGCATTGAATTCAAAATAATCTACTTTCTGATCTTCTTTAAAGGCTATACCAGCCGTAAAAGTTTGGGGTTTCATTTCGCTCAACGGAGCAAAAAAGTAGGCAGTGTATAAATCTCTTGCGCCGTATCCACTTTTTCTGTTAGAGGCAAAATAAGCCGTTACGCCATCTCTGGAGGCAGAAAAATGGGTATCATCTGCTGTAGAATTAATGGGCGTTCCCATATTTTCAGGGACCTGGGCTGAATTTAGGGAAATTTTAAAAATATCAAATCCACCAAGACTTATTTCCGGATTATTAGAGGAAAAGTATAAGGTAATTCCATCAGGTGCGAGGAAGGGATAATTTTCATCATATACAGAATTTACATCAGGACCCATATTTTCGGGCTTTGACCATATTCCATTCCGCTTGCTTATTTTAAATAAATCATACCCCCCTTTACCACCTAAGGTATTCGATGCAAAAATAATGAGGGTATCAGAAATAAAATGAGGTGGTGCCTGAGCAGAAACCCGATCAAAAGTCGGATAGAACGGATTAATTTTAAATTTTCCTGATTTCCTGATAGTATCTGTAAAAATAGCTCCCTGGAGAAGATTACTTCCTCTAAAATAGTATAAAACCTGTCCAGAGGGGTTAAATCCGATACAAACCTCATGATTAGGTGAATTTAAAATGGGGCTAAATGATTTTGGTTTTTCCCAAACACCATCTTCTTTAATACAATAATAAATATCAGTTTGGGGTAAATCTTCTTTTCCCTCGGCTGGATTGGCAGCGGTATAATAAATTCGGTTTTGGAAGAGAGGGTTCAAAACAGGGGCAAATTCGTCACCCTGCGTATTCACCTGATCTCCTAAATTTTCAACTACGGCTAAAGGATTACGATACTGAATGGCCAAGCCTGTAGCACAGTGCCTAATAATATTTCTAACCTCATTTCTATTGGGGTGAGAGGGTGAAATAGCTTTTAGATAACTTTTTAAATAGGAGGAAGCGGTGATAAAGTCCTGACGATGAAAGCGTATTTGGCCTAAAAAAAGAAGCGCTTCTACCTGTAGACTATTTTTGTTTTTTAGTAAAGAAATAAATTCTATTTCGGCCTCATCCAATTTATTTTTATAATAATAGCTTGCGGCACTAAGGAAAGTAATTTCAGGTGACTCTGTTTTAAAAAACTTTTTTCCTGCCTGTAGGTAACTTAAGACTTCGTCAAATCTCTTTTGCTGAAACAGCTCATTCGCTTTATTAAATCTTTTGGCATTACCCTGCGCTAAAGAAGATAGAGGGTAAAGATAAAGAAATAACACAATTAGGGCGAAAGACCGATAAAGACTCATGGATGTACTTTATTGAAAAGGTTAAAAGCCTTGATTTCCGTCAAAATTTTCAATATAATCTGCGATTCGACGTAAAAAAGAACTTCCCAATGCTCCGTCCACTACTCTGTGGTCATAAGATAAAGATAAAAACATAAGATGTCGAATGGCTATAAGGTCACCGTAAGGCGTTTCAACCACAGCGGGTTTCTTTTTTATGGCACCAATAGCTAAAATAGCTACCTGAGGCTGATTTATGATAGGCGTACCCATGATACTACCAAAAGTACCTACATTGGTTGTTGTAAAAGTTCCACCTTGAACTTCGTCAGGTTTCAATTGGTTATTTCTGGCCCGATCTGCAAAATTATTTACCTTAGTAGTCAGTTCTGGCAAGCTCAGAGTATCCGCATTTTTAATAACGGGAACAATAAGATTTCCGGAGGGTAAGGCGGTGGCCATACCAATATTAATGTCCTTTTTAATGATAATTTTGTCACCTTCAACAGAAATATTAATCAAAGGAAAATCACGCAAAGCCTTTGCTACGGCTTGAATAAAAATGGGGGTAAACGTTATTTTTTGTTGATATTTTACTTCGAAAGGTTTTTTAATTTTTTCTCTCCAGAGCACTATTTCGGTGACATCGGCCTCTGCAAATGAGGTTACGTGGGCGGAAGTTCGTTTAGACATAATCATGTGATCGGCAATAAGCTTTCGCATTCTGTCCATCTCAATGATCTCATTTTCGCCTGAAGTTCGGGAAACTATTTTTTCGGGAGTATTGCTTTTACTCGAACTTACCTTTTTTATTGATTCCAAATAGTTCAGTAAATCATTTTTCGTTACTCTCCCTTGCATACCTGTGCCAGTGATAGTGTCTAACTGCTCATAAGAGATATTTTCCTTTAGTGCCATATTTTTCACAAGAGGAGAATAAAACCGGTTAGATTTAACGGTTGGAGCTATAGATGTAACGGGAATAGCTGTTTGATAATCATGAGAATATGTCTCGGTATGGTTTACGGGAGATTCATTGGTAATGACATCCTGAGAAATATATGTTTTTTCATCAGCATCCATTTCGGTAGCAATGATAGCTATCGTTTGACCGACAGGTACTACATCATTTTCATTAAAAAGGATGTCAATTAACTTACCCTTTACAGGAGAAGGAACATCTGTATCAACCTTATCTGTAGCTATTTCGACCAGTGTATCGTCGATTTCAATTAAATCGCCAATATTTTTAGTCCATCTAAGGATGGTTGCTTCAATTATACTCTCGCCCATTTTAGGCATGACAAGTTCAAAATGCGTCATAAGGATATTTTATCCGTGTTAATTTCTGCAAAAATACAAGGTATTTCATTAAAATGATTCTTAATTCAATTTAACAAAAAAAGACGTAAATAATTTAATGAAACGTAAGCAGCATACTGAATATTTTTTTCTCTGTTTTTACCTGCTTTCACAAGGAATGTCTGGTGTTTCTCTTTACTACCTAAGGCTACCCAAATGGTGCCAACCGGTTTGTCCACTGTTCCACCGTCCGGGCCGGCGATACCTGAAATGGCGACACCTATGTCTGCACCGGTATGCGAAAGTAAACCATGGAGCATTTCAATAACGGTTTCTTCGCTCACTGCACCATATTTTTCTATGGTAAGGGGATTAACACCTAATGATTTTTTTTTCATTTCATTAGCATAGGAAACGATAGCTCCTTTAAAGTAATGGGATGAACCAGGCACCAGGGTGATAAGATGACTTAAAAAACCGCCGGTACAACTTTCGGCACAAGCGAGTTGGTAATTATTTTTCTTAAGTAACCGTCCAATAACGACAGGGAGTGTGTCTTCATCTTCACCGGCAACGAACTGCCCCAGGATGCTTTGTAATTGGTTTGTTTTTTCAATAATTAAGCCTTCCAATAGTTGTTTATTATCGCCTGAGCAAGAAAGTCGTAACCTGATTTGACTTAATGCGGGCAAATAGGCAAGTTTTATAAAATGGGGTAGTTCATTTTCAAATGTTTCTAAACGCTGAGAGAGCGTTGTTTCAGGAATACCCGCTATCAGCAGGGTTTTATGAATTATTATTTCGGAAGGAAAGGTAGTTTGGAGTTTTGGAATAACCTCATTTTCCATGAGATATTCCATTTCATAAGGTACACCCGGGAGCGAAATGATAACTTTTCCCAAGCTGGTATTTAGCCACATTCCTGGCGCTGTTCCCATTTTATTTGGTAAAACGACCGTGTTTTCAGGTACTTGTGCTTGTGGCACCAGATCCATAGTATTGGGGTCACGACCAATTTTAGTAAAAAAACGTATGAGGAACTGCAGTGTTTCTTCATGTAAAACTAAGGGTACATGTAGAAATTCTGCTAATGCTTTTTTGGTAATATCATCTTTAGTCGGACCTAGTCCGCCGGTGATAATAACTACATCTACTTCGTTGAGTGAAAGCTGAAGCTGTGATTTGATGTCCATTAATTCATCGGAAATGGACTTCATCTGACTGACCTTCATTCCAATAAGATTCAGTCTTTGTGCAATCCACGAAGAATTTGTATCTATGATTTGCCCGATCAAAATTTCGTCACCAATAGTAAGTACGTGAACTTTCATGCCTCGATTTTAATAGTAAAAGGGTAAAATGTTAAAGATAAATTAAATCTCCATGTTGAAAGTACAATGACTGGTAATCAGAAGAAGATTTTACTATTAATTCACCCTTATCAGAAACACCAGTAATGGTTCCTTGCAAGGTTTCATTATTTTTTTTAATAAGAAAAGTATGTTCTTTGTTCATTCCTAACAGGGAAGAATGGTATTGAAATTCCAGTAAATCGGGTTGTTCATTAATATATGTTAAATATTCTTCCAATGCAACAAAAAGATTTTTTTCGATTTCTTTTCGGTTGGTTTCTTTTGATGTATTTATAAATAAGGAGGTTGCCGACGGAAGAAAATTGGGAAAAGACGGCTGATTAACATTTAATCCAACGCTAATAATAGTACTTTGAACTTTATGAAAGTTAAGACTGTTTTTTATCAAAATACCAGCGACTTTTTTATTGGATATATAAACATCGTTTGGCCATTTTAGATAAATGTTTTCAGGCACAGGATATTCAATGAGAATTGATTTTCTTACTGCCAAGCTAACAGCCATATTCATCAGAAAAAGTTTTGATGGAGCAATGTTATCTGGAAAAAGAATGATGGATAATAAAATATTTTTTCCTTTATCACTAAACCAGTTTTTTTCTTGCTGACCTTTTCCCGCTTCCTGGAAATCGGCAGAAATTACGGTTCCGTGCTGTGGAAAACTGTGGGAAAGCAATTCCATTGCATAAGAGTGAGTAGAAGGTATGCTATTAAAAAAAAGATAGACATCACCAATATTTTGATTCTTATTAAAATGCAAGTTTTATTATTTTAAAAGTTCTTAACTTGCTTCAAAATTACCAATTTAATTTTTTAAAACATTAATCATTTTGAGTACAACCATTGCTAAGTCTCCAAAGAAATTTCATAAAGAGGTGGAAAACCTCAATAATGAGATTATTGAGAGCATCAAAAATCTTAAAGGAATTGATATAGTAAAAATGGATTTGAGGCATCTCCATGATGCACCCACTGATTTTTTTATTATTTGTGAAGGCACTTCCAACACGCAGGTAAAAGCCATAGCCAGCAATATTAATCGTCATATAAAAGAAACTTTAGATATCAAACCCAATCATGTTGAGGGGGAAAAATCAAGTTTGTGGATTTGCGTCGATTATTTTAATACCGTCGTGCATGTTTTCCACCCTGATATGAGAAAATATTATGCGTTGGAAGACTTGTGGAGTGACGCAAAAACGGTGGCGTACGAAAATTTATAGTAAATTTTTTACAATTAAAGCTGCGGATTGCAACGATTATAGTAATTGATTGTTTGAACCCGTGTATATTTTAATTTCAGAATAAAATAGCCTCCTGGCATGGACAGTAACAAAAAGCCGGCAAGCCCGGAAAATGGCGGTAACCGCTTTAATGGTTTTTGGATTTACGGAGTAATCATTCTTACTTTCATAGCTATTAATATGTTCACGATGATTGGTGCTGATAAAAAACAGCTTACCCAAAATCGTTTAGAACAAATGATACGTGATTCTGATGTTGAAAAAATTGAAGTGGTCAATAATCAGAAAGCGCTTATTTATATCAAAAAGGGCAGTTTGTCCAAATACAGTGATATAGAAAAGTCTAATCTTTCTGCAGACAGACACCATTATTTTATGGATATCGGAAACGTAGAGGTTTTTAGTTCATCTTTGAAAGAAGTACAAGAAAAGGCTGAGATTCCAAGAGAAAATTGGGTTCACCCTGCTTATGTTACCAAAACAAATTGGATAGGACCTATTTTAAATTGGGTTTTACCTGTTTTCATCCTTATTGCTATCTGGCTTTTTATTATGAAAAGAGTTGGCGGTGGCGGTGGCGGTCCCGGTGGACAGATTTTCAATATTGGAAAATCAAAGGCAACGCTTTTTGACCAAAATAGTAAGGTGAATGTTACTTTCGCAGATGTCGCTGGTCTGGATGAAGCAAAGGTCGAAGTAATGGAGGTGGTCGATTTCTTGAAAACACCTAAAAAATATACGGCACTGGGTGGAAAAATTCCAAAGGGCGTTCTTTTGGTTGGCCCTCCGGGAACAGGAAAAACGTTGTTAGCTAAGGCAGTAGCCGGAGAAGCAAGTGTGCCTTTCTTTTCAATTTCAGGATCCGATTTCGTAGAGATGTTTGTTGGTGTTGGAGCATCAAGAGTTAGAGACTTGTTTAAACAAGCCAGAGAAAAAGCCCCATGCATCGTATTTATAGACGAAATAGATGCCATTGGCAGGGCTCGTGGAAAAAATAATATGCAGGGTGGAAATGATGAGCGCGAAAATACATTAAATCAGCTTTTAGTAGAAATGGACGGTTTCTCTACTGATAAAGGGGTTATCTTGATGGCTGCTACAAATAGACCTGATATATTAGATAGTGCCTTACTCAGACCCGGTCGTTTTGATAGACAAATTGGCATAGATCGCCCTGATCTAAAAGGAAGAGAAGCGATTTTCAAGGTTCATTTAAAGACAATTATCAAGTCAGATGATGTCAATCCTTTTATCCTTGCTGAGATGACGCCAGGTTTTGCTGGTGCCGATATAGCTAATGTTTGTAATGAGGCAGCACTTATAGCTGCAAGAAGAAACAAAGCGGCCGTCGATTTAGATGATTTTAATTATGCATTGGATCGTGTAATTGGTGGATTAGAGAAAAAGAATAAATTAATCTCTCCCGAAGAGAAGAAAATTATTGCTTACCATGAAGCGGGCCATGCTATCTGCGGCTGGTACCTCGAACACGCGGCTCCATTGGTAAAAGTGACAATTGTTCCTCGCGGAATTGGAACCTTAGGCTTTGCTCAGTATTTGCCAAAAGAAGAAAATATAACCAGGACAGAGCAATTGCTCGATAGAATATGTATGACTTTTGGAGGCCGTGCAGCAGAGAAGTTGATTTTCAGTAAAATTTCAACAGGTGCCCAGAATGACCTCGATCAGGTTACCAAAATGGCGTACAGTATGATCTCTATTTTTGGGATGAATGAGAAAGTAGGTCAGGTTTCATTTTACGGTATGCAAAATGATTCTTTTCATAAACCTTATTCTGACGAAACAGCTTCTTTGATTGACGACGAAGTAAGACAATTGTTGCAACTTCAATATGAAAGGGCTCAAAATTTATTGACAGAGAAAAAAACGGAGTTGGAAATGTTAGCTCAAGAGCTACTTACCAAAGAGGTTTTACATAAATCTGATGTCGAAAAATTAATCGGACCCCGCCCATATCAGGAGGAAGAGAAATACTATCATCCGGAAGAACTAAAGGAGGAAGTAAAAGAAGAAATAAAAGAGGAGACAAAAGAAGAAGTGGCTCCAACGGAAGAAAGTAAGTAAGCGTTATATCCGTTTATTGATGTAGAATTTATAAATAGGATATATTATAACAGAAAGGACAATTAGCAAACTTCCCCAATAAAAGGAGTTTGTTAATTGTTCGTTCTCGTTAAGCAGGATCCAGGCAAATGCAATGCCATAAAGCGGCTCAAGCGTCATACTAAGGCTAACGGTAAAGGCACTCAGTTGCTTCATAGCATGAAGGGTTAGAGAATAGGCCAGGCTGGTGCACACAAAAGCTAAAAGAGCTATGTATATCCAATCGTTCGTTCCCTGAGGAATTATTGCTTCTCTAGGGTTGAAAGTTAGCCAAAAGGGAATAGCGATGGTTAACAATATGAGCGCGCTACCCAATTCGAGAAAAGTTAGGGTAATCGCGTCCGAGAGCAAGGTCAATTTTTGATTTAACGAACTAAAAAGGGAAGCCAGGAAGGCGGAAAAAAGGCCTATCAAAAATCCATCTAAAAATTTTGTCGGTAAGGTTCGTACAATCAAAATCATTCCTGGTATAATAAGTAGAGAGAGTATGATTTCAATAATATTTACTTTTCTCTTCTGTACCAAAGGTTCAAGAAAAGCGGTAAATAAAGGCGTTGCGGCCAGAGCTAAAACGCCAACAGACGCATTGGATGCTTTAATGGATCCGTAAAAGGTTAACCAATGAAGACCCACAATACCACCTGTTCCGCAGATAAAGAGGATGTTTTTTGTGGAAACCTGTTTAAAAACGGATGTTAATTTTGCAAAAAATCCAAGACTGATTACGGTTAAGAGTATACGCCACCACACCAAAGGCAGCGCTGATAGAGATATGACGGCACCTAAAATAGCTGTAAAGCCAAATAGAATAATTGAAAAATGTAATGCCAGATAGGAACGTAAAGGCTCTTTCATGAACAATTTTAGTATTAATGTCATTATAGTATTTTAAACCAAAATAACCTGCTATGTTAAAAATCGGTGATACAGCTCCCTCGTTTACTTTGTTCTCAAGTGAGAAGAATGAAGTATCTCTTTCAGACTTCCAGGGCCAATCGGTAGTCATTTTGTTCTTCCCTCTTGCATTTACTGGTGTTTGTACCACTGAATTGTGTAATACCAGAGATGACATCCAGTCTTACAAAAATTTGAATGCCCAAGTTATTGCAATTTCGGTAGATTCTCTTTTTACCCTGGAAAAATTTAAAGCAGAACAAAATTTGAACTTCCCATTATTGGCAGATTTTAATCGTACGGTTTCTGCAGATTATGGTTGTCTGTATGAAGATTTTGTTTTGGGAATGAAAAATGTGGCCAAGAGGTCTGCTTTTGTTGTCGATAAAAATGGAATTATTCAGTATTCAGAGGTATTGGAAAGTGCGGGAGATTTACCGAACTTTGATGCCGTTAAAAGTACCTTACAAAATTTGTAATTATATAGCTATGACGTTTTCTCATGCAGATACCGATGAACTGATCTTAACCGAAGTGATTGAGGAATTAGACAGCGATAATACAGGTAATGTAGCCAGATTAATTGTGTTTAATGATGAACACAATACGTTTAATTGGGTCATAGATTGTTTTATACAAGTCCTGAATCATTCAGAGGCTCAGGCAGAGCAGTTAGCTCTTTTGATTCACCTGAAAGGTAAGGCGACCGTTAAAACGGCACCTAAAAGAGTGCTAAAGCCTTTCAAGGACTCCTTAACGGAGAAAGGTTTATCGGTAATCATTGAGGAAGACAGTGGCAAGTAAATGAAAGACTTTAAAATAAAGCCCCAGAGTAAATCCCTGGGGCTTTTTAATTGGCTGAAAACTAATTCTTGAATGTATAATCTATCTTGAGCTACAATATAAATTTCAAATTTTACAATTCCAAAAAATAATAGGGGAATTAGGGGATCCCCTATTATTTTTAAAAATGATGGTATCTTTTTTTGACCGATTTTCGTTCTATATTTGTAAGACCGAAAAATCTCGATGTATGCTCAGAAATGTTTTTATTTGTCTTCTTTCGCTCTCTATTTTCATTTCTGACATTACGTGCCAATCCATAAATCAGCCATTAGTTCTATCTTCTGAACAATTTAACATAGCAGTTAATCCTCAAAATGGGGATTATATCGTTCTTGCAAAAGATAGTTTTTATTTATTTAATTTGTCAGTATCGGGAGGGTGGAAATCTTTTAAGTACAAGAAGAACGAGCTGGATACGGTTTTGAAGCAACCTATAGAATTGAACTTCATTCACGATGCAAAACAAGTTCTTTTCTTTGCCGGCGGCGGAGGTCAGGTATATCTATTTAAAGATTCTTCTATTCTTCGTCAGGATAAATCCTTTCTGCAAAAAAATCAATTTGGTGCGGCAAGCTTTGAGTTTAAAGAAAAAATCATTCTTTACAGCGGGTATGGCTTTTATTCGTATAAACCATATATGACTGAATTTTCCAATAAAACCAATGAATGGTTCTTAAGACCGTATGCTTCTAATCAGTATCTACCTAAAGGCAGGCAGGCGGTCGTTTATCAGATAGATAAACAACGGGGCTATTTTTATATGTCTTCGGGTTATACTTTAAATAAGCCTTATTTTGAAGATGTAGAAAATTTGGATTTAAATGATGTCTGGAGGTTTGACCTGAACACAAATAAATGGAAACAACTTGGGTATATAGACGATGATAGGAGAATTAGAAATCTTCGGTTTCCATTTTTTGCCAAGGGGAATTTCTACGCTATTGAAAAAGGTCCAAATAATGCCATTGTTAAAATAAATATAGCTAATAATTCATTTGAAAAATTTAAAACAGAACATCTGGTTGATCAGTCTTTAGTAGAATATGGGACGGTCTATAATACTAAGGATGAACATATTCTTCTGGTAGTAAAAAGTAAGAATCTAAAGGACAAACCTGGTTTCGTAGTTGGTATAGTGCCACTCAAAGAGTTAGAAAAGAACCTAATTATATCCAAAAAATATTATTTCACTGTCTTTGATAAGTTATGGCCTTTCTTATTGATGATTACAGTACTTGTGAGTTTAATCTTCTTTAGTAGAGAGTTAAAGAAAAGAAAAAATACTCATCGAACGGAGAAGCCGGTTATTCTTTTTAGGCTAACTGAGAATAAGATTATTTTTGACGGAAGCAACATACCTTTTGAGGACGAACATATTCAGTTTCTAAATTATCTGGTGGAAAACGGGGGAGAAATTTCAAACAATGATCTATTAGACTTTATAAAAAAAGGTCAAGAATCATTAGACACTTTAAAGAAAAGGAAACTAAAGTTAATTACAGATATAAACCAAATTTTTAAAATTAGCACAGGATTGGGTAATCCGCTTTTGCTTGAACTAAAAGATGATAATGACAGGAGGTATAAAGACTATCTTATTAACCCTGTCTATGAGGTAAGTATTTAAAATACAAAAAGCCAACCGTTTCGGGTTGACTTTTTGCGCCTCAGGTAGGGCTCGAACCTACGACCTACGGATTAACAGTCCGCCGCTCTAACCGGCTGAGCTACTGAGGCAGGTTAGATGCGCCTTAAGATATTTTCGAAAGGCGAATGCAAAAATAGAAGGATTATTAAATAAATTGCAATATTTACACAATAAATTTTAAAAAAAATCACAATGAAATTATTAACCGTTGGTACTGTGGCATTTGACGATATTGAAACGCCATTTGGTAGAGCTGAAAAAGCTATTGGAGGAGCCGCAACTTACATTTCTTTGGCCGCTTCATACTTTGCTGAGCAAGTTAGAATCGTTTCTGTAGTGGGTGACGATTTTCCTGAAAGCGTTTTACAAGACTTAACAAGCCGCAATATTGATTTGGCAGGACTGGAAGTAAAGAAAGGCGAAAAGTCGTTTTTCTGGGCGGGACGATACCACAATGACATGAACTCCCGGGATACCCTTGAAACGCAACTCAACGTATTAGCCGATTTTAATCCTATTCTTCCGGAAGCATATAAAAGTTCAGATTTTTTAATGTTAGGAAACTTAACGCCAGACATTCAATTATCGGTGATTGAACAAATGGTTGGTAAGCCAAAATTAATTGCGTTGGATACCATGAACTTTTGGATGGACATTGCCATGGAAAGTCTCAAAAAAGTATTAAAAAGAATTGATATGCTAATTATCAATGACGAAGAGGCGAGGCAACTCGCTGGTACCTATTCGTTAGTGACGGCGGCGGCTATGATCCATGAAATGGGACCTAAATTTGTTGTGATTAAAAAAGGAGAACACGGTGCCCTTTTATTTGAGGGGGAAAATATATTTTATGCTCCTGCATTACCCTTAGCAGAGGTTTTTGACCCAACAGGTGCGGGCGATACCTTTGCAGGTGGATTGATGGGGTATTTAGCTATGACGGGAGAGGTTTCCTTCGAAAATTTAAAAAGAGCTATTATTTACGGTTCAGCAATGGCTTCATTTTGCGTTGAAAAGTTTAGTACAGAAAGACTTTTAAATCTTTCTAAAGTTGACATTGACGCGCGGATAGATAAATTTGTTAAACTGGTTAATTTTGATTCTATTCCAGTGTAAATTACTCCTGATTGGCTAACTGTCCGCATGCGGCATCAATATCTTTTCCCCTGCTACGGCGGACAGTTACCATTATTCCTTTTTCCCGGATAGTCTTTGCAAAAATATCTATCTTATTTCCACTGGCTTTTTCAAAAGGGGCATCGGGAATAGGATTGTATTCAATAATATTTATTCTTACCGGAAAATTCCGGCATAGTTTAACCAAATTTAATGCATCGGCAACGGAATCATTAAATCCCTGGAAAGCAATATATTCATAACTAATTCTATTTCCTGTTTTTTCATAATAATAGGAAATAGCTTCTATGATAGCCTTTAAGTTGTTTGATTCATTAATGGGCATTATCTGATTTCTTTTTTCGTCATCAGCTGCATGAAGAGAAAGGGCTAAATTAGTTTTTGTCCCATCATCGGCTAATTGCCGGATCATTTTACCAATGCCCGCTGTACTGATAGTAATTCGTCGGGCTGCCATGTTCCAGCCCGTCGGCGATGTTAGCTTTTCAATACTGTCCATAACGGGTTTGTAAGCTAAGAGAGGTTCGCCCATACCCATATAGACAACGTTGGTCAGTTTCTTATTAAAATGCTCGAGACATAAGTTATTTATAGCATTTACCTGACTTACAATTTCACCTGCGGTCAGATTTCTTTCTCTTTTCATTTTTCCCGTTGCACAAAAACTGCAAGTCAAGCTGCAACCAACCTGGCTGGAAACGCAGACGGTAAATCGGTTTTCATCCAAAACGGGAATAAGTACGCTCTCTATGTTAAATCCATCATGTAATCTGAATCTGGCTTTTATGGTCCCGTCTTCACTAATTTGTTGTTTGTCTAACGCAATGTTAAGGAAAATAAAATATTCATTTAGTTTTTCCCGAAGAAGAACGGGTAGGTTCGTCATTTCCTCGAAAGACTGAGCGTTATGTTGCCAAAGCCAGGCATATATTTGTTTAGCACGAAAAGATGGCTGCCCCCAGGAGCTTAGTAATTCTGATAAACTGGATAGAGAAGCCTCTCTAATATCTTGTTGTTTCATAGAAAACGAAATATTGTAATGATAGGGGGTATTTAAATTGGAGAACACTGTTGTTGCAGCCAAATTTTTTCATCATCAGAAATTAATGGGGATAAACCATTCCAAACCAAACGATGATAATTGTTTAACCATTCTTTTTCATCCTGGTTCAATAGAGATGAATCAATAAGTTGTTGAGAAATGGGAAACAGGGTTAAATCCTCAAAAGAAAGAAAGCCATTTTCAAGATCTTTACAAAGCAGGATGTTTTCAATCCGTATGCCATATTCGCCCTCAATATAAACTCCGGGTTCATTGGTGGTAATCATGCCAGGCTTTAACGCGGTAGTTCCCCTGCTAGTAGTCGGATTTGTAGCAAATCCCTGTGGTCCTTCATGGACGGAAAGAAAAAAACCTACTCCATGGCCAGTACCATGCGCATAATTCAATCCTTGCTTCCATAAGTGTGTCCTGGCTAAAGTATCGAGTTGCATACCCACGGTACCGGAAGGAAATTGGGCAGAGGCTAAAGCAATAAATCCCTTTAACACTAAAGTAAAGTGCTTTTTTATTAATAATGGCGGGTTGTTTCCTATAAATATGGTTCTGGTGATATCGGTGGTTCCGTCCAGGTATTGCCCACCTGAATCGACTAAAAGTAATCCACCTTTTTTAATGATAGCGGCATTCTCCAAAGTAGGATGATAATGAATTATAGCACCGTTACTTTTGTAGCCAACAATGGCATTAAAACTTTCCCCTTTATAATCGGCCTGTTGTGATCTGTAAAAGGCACATTTTTCTGCAAAATCAAATTCAGTGATGGCATTTTCATTTTCTATTTCACTTTCTAACCATCTAAAGGCACGAATCAATGCTATACCATCTTTAAGCATTGCCTTTTGAATATGCGTTATTTCATTTTCCGATTTAACCGCCTTGAGTTCCATAATCCAATTGGGGTGCATCAAGCACCTTTCAGGAGGTAAAATCTTGTAAATGGCAGCATTTAACGATTCAGGGTGTACGATAAAGGTAACATCACTCCCTAAATGAGCTATGGAATCCATTAGGGTCTCATAAGGTAAAATAGAAATATTTTCCTTTGATAAGGATTCCTTTGTTTTTGGAGATATTTTTTTTTCGTTGACAAATAACAGACAGTTTTCTTTTCCTAATAATAAATAAGCGTAGAATAAAGGATTAAACGGAATATCATTGCCTCTTAGATTTAATATCCAGGCAATATCATCTAAAGTGGACAGGACAAGATAATCAGCATCTAATGATGTCATTTTAGCTCGTAATAAACCCATTTTACTCTCCCTGCTCATTGACGAAAAATGAATATCATGTTCAAATATTTCTGAAGCAGGTAAAGCAGGTCTGTTTACCCATAGTTTGTCAAAAGGATTGTATTGTGGAAGAAGAGTTAAATGATGTCCAGAAAAAAGGGCTGAAATTTGTTCAAGCTGTTGTATGGAGAAAAGTCGGGAATCCAAACCAATCTGCTTACCAGGAGTTAGTTGTTTAACTAACCAGGGTAAATGTTCTGGTGCATGAGGTACTATTTGTTTATGAAGCGTAATACCTGAGCCGGATAACTCAATGTCGGCTTGTATAAAATATCTGGGGTCCGTCCATAGTGCGGCATAGTCGGCCAAAACAATCAAGGTACCAGCGGAGCCTGTAAATCCACTTATCCATTCTCTTACGGCCCAATGATCTGCAATATATTCACTTTGATGCGGATCACCGGAAGGTATAATCACTGCATCTATTTTGTTTTTTTGCATATCAATCCGTAGAGATTGAATTCGGTTCTTTATAATATCGCTCATCCTTGATTAATTTTTATTACATAAAATTAATCAAAATAACCTAATGTAATGTTTACCGGAGGGATATGTGTATGTGCTCATATAAGAACACACATATAATAAAAAATAGTTATATTTGCTTAATAAACAAATAATTCGGAACAACAAGGTATGCGGACAGGGTTAAGTCAGAAGCAGTTACAGATTCAAAAGCTTTCACCCCAACAGATTCAACTGATGAAACTGCTGCAGGTTCCTACTGCCTTGCTTGAACAAAGAATTAAGGAGGAGATTGAAGAAAACCCGGCGCTTGAAGAGGGGGAAAACATAGTAGAAGCGGATACACAGGACCAAGACCCCGAAGAATCTGTAGAAAGTGAGATAGAATCGGAGGATGAGCCTGTGATTGACGACGAAATGGAGGTAGTTGACTATATCCAGGAATACCTTGATAATGAAGACGATACTCCAGACTATAAGTTGCAGGGAGATGGGTATAATCCAGATGAAGAAGAAAAATCTATGCCTGTAGTGCTGGAAAATTCTTTCTACGATTTTTTAGTACAACAAATAGGTTTGTCCACTTTTTCGAATGAAAAGGAAAGGATTATTGCCAGACAGATTATAGGAAGCATCGACGAAGACGGTTATTTGAGAAGAGATACCTTCGCTTTAGTGGACGATTTAATTTTTTCGTTAAATATTATAGTAACGGAATTTGAGATTGAAGAAGTATTAAAAAAAGTCCAGAGATTTGACCCACCAGGTATTGGTGCCCGTGATTTACAAGAATGTTTGCTAATACAATTAGCACTGCGTATTGAACAAACAGGAAAGGAAAGTCAGACAAAAGAGGCGTTGATATTGGCGTATAAAATGGTGGATAAATATTTTGACGCCTTTTCAAAAAAGCACTATGAGAAGTTATTAAGATCCCTTAATATTTCTGAAATGCAGTTAAAACAAGCGGTTGAAGAGGTGTTGAAATTAAATCCAAAGCCATCAAGCGGTTATATTGGCGACGCTAAATCGAGCAATAATCAATATATTATTCCAGATTTTATCATTACAAACCGCGATGAGGAACTTGAAGTTGTCTTACATTCAAGGAATGCGCCGGAATTGAGAATCAGCGATCATTTCAGAGAAATGCTTAGGACTTACGGTGTTGATAAGACAAAGGGATTGAGTGCACAGTCTGATAAAGAAGCAGTTAAGTTTATACGACAAAAAATTGAATCTGCCCGTTGGTTTATAGACGCAATAAGACAGCGTCATGAAACCATGTACAGAACGATGTATGCTATTTTGGAATATCAATATGAGTTTTTTCTAACAGGCGATCAGAAGAAGCTAAAACCTATGATATTACAAGATATTTCAACGGCTACCGGACTAGATGTTTCAACGATTTCCAGGGTAGCGAATAGCAAGTATGTCCAAACAGAATTTGGAACCAAACGATTGAAGGAATTTTTCTCTGAATCTATGCAAATGAGTGATGGAGAGGAGGTTTCTACTATAGAGGTGAAGAAGATATTAGCAGAATTGATCGTTGGAGAAGACAAGAAACTTCCTTTGTCCGATGATAAACTGACACAGATATTAGGAGAAAAGGGTTACCCAATTGCCCGAAGGACGGTGGCAAAATACAGGGATCAATTGAATATAGCTAAAGCATCATTAAGAAAAGAACTTTAAAGTACTACTTCATTTAAACATTCCATCAAAATAGAGCAAGCCTCGTCAATTTCCTCAAAGGTAATGGTCAAAGGTGGCGCAATCCTTAGAGAACGATCATTAAACAGAAACCAATCGGTAATTAATCCCTTCCCAATAGCAAGGTGAATTACTTTTCGAACCAAATCTGCATTATCTAAGTCTAAGGCCATAAGTAGGCCGGCATGTCTGATTTCTTTAATGAAGGGGTGTTTTAGGTTAGAGATAAATTTATCTGATTTTGCCTGAACCAAGGAAATCAGGTCACTGTCTATTAAAAATTGAAGGGTAGCGAATGCCGCGGCAGAACTTACCGGGTGCCCACCAAAAGTAGTTATATGTCCCAGGACTGGATTTTCAGAAAGCCCTGACATTATTTCTTTGGAGGAAATGAAAGCACCGATAGGCATGCCGCCGCCTAAACCTTTGGCTAGTAGGAGTATATCAGGAATAACATCATATTGACTAAAAGCAAAAAGACTTCCCGTTCTACCCATACCCGTCTGAATTTCATCAAGAATGAGTAGCGTTCCCGTCGATTTACAACGATCTGCAACTTGTTTTAAAAAATTTCCATGGGGAAGGCGCACTCCAAATTCAGCTTGTACCGTTTCAAGAATAACTGCCGCTGTTTTGTTTGTAATACGGTCTAAACAAGAAAGACAATTAAAATCGATATGATTAATGTGAGGAAGTAAGGGAAAAAAGGCTTCTGTAAAGGTAGTGGGAAACATAAGGGAAGCCGCACCTTGAGTACTGCCATGGTAGGCAAATTTTGCTGAAATAATTTCAGAACGACCCGTATATTTTTTCGCAAGTTTCATGGCTCCTTCTGTTGCTTCAGAGCCGCTATTAACCAAATAAACGGAGGATAAATTTTCTGGTAATAAAGAAGTTAGCAGAGATATCAGTTTAATTTGCGGACTTAATACAAATTCACCATAAACGAGGGTATGCATGTATAAATCGACCTGATTTTTAATGGCATTAACCACGGCGGGGTGTCGGTGGCCTAACACACTAACACTTATTCCAGCAATAACATCCAAATATTTTTTATCATCGGCATCGTACAGATAAACACCTTCTGAACGGACAATTTCCAGAGCTAAGGGAGCAGGACTGGTTTGAGCAAGGTGGTTGAGAAAAAGCTGTCGGTTATTCATATTTTAATAAACTTAGGCAAAGTAAATAAAATTTGATTATAAATAAGGATATTTGGATAACACTAAAAAAATGAAGAGGATAGGTTTCATAGTCATATTTATTTTATTGGTTTTAGTATGTTTATTATTTTTTTTTCCAAGAAAGGAGATAATAAGTAGAATTTATCCTGTAAAGGGAATTGATGTTTCTCATTATCAAGAGGTCATAGATTGGAAAAGTATTGCGGAAAATGATATTTCTTTTGTTTTTGTAAAAGCAACAGAGGGTATGTCATTGAAAGATAAATTATTTACCAGAAACTGGGAACGCATAAAGCAGGAGGGTTTAAAAAGAGGTGCCTATCATTTTTTCCGCCCAACGATTTCCGCTGAAAGGCAGGCCGCTCATTTTAGTAGGAGTGTGGACCTTGAATTGGGTGATTTTCCTCCGGTACTTGATGTAGAGGTTCTGGATGGTGTGTCGAAAAAGGAACTATTAATAGGGGTTCACGCATGGCTAGTACACACAGAAATGGAATATGGTGTAAAACCCATTATTTACACAAATCAGGATTTTTACAATAAGTATTTACGGAAAGCATTTGAAAATTATCCTTTATGGATAGCCAGGTATAGTTTGCGTGAACCAAAATTAAAGGATGACTCGAAATGGGTTTTTTGGCAATATACCAGTGCTGGAAAAATTAAAGGGATTAAGGGCAGAACTGATTTTAATGTATTTCATGGTACTTTAGAGGAGTTAGATCACTTTAGTATGCAACCCAGAGAAATATTGAGATAAAAAAATGAAAATATCTTTGGAAATAAAGAAGGTATTACTATATTTGCATTCGCTAAGAGAAACGGGTGATTAGCTCAGCTGGTTTAGAGCACCTGCCTTACAAGCAGGGGGTCATAGGTTCGAATCCTATATTACCCACCAAAAGCGTCAGTTATATTAACTGACGCTTTTTTTGTTTTGGAACATTGGTTAAAATGCCATATCTTAGCAAGATGAAAAAGGTTGTATCTATTTCATTTCTTGTCATTTTTTTATTTGCCAATACTGAATTGCATGAAGTATTGAAAGTACCATTACTTCTTGAACATTACATGTTACATAAACAAGAGGATAAAAATCAGTCTTTCTTAACCTTTCTATATAAGCATTACGTATTGGTACAAGATCATTTTCACTTGCAAAATGATCATGATGATTTGCCATTAAAAACAAAAGAATGTATAAAATATAGTCCTGGCATTGTTTCTATTCTTTTAATACCTTATGTCCGACTCCAGGAAGCACCCTATCAATTAAAGCAGCGTATATTTTTCAAAAAGGTATTTCTTTCCAATGTAAATCAAGGCAATATTTGGCAACCACCGCAGATTAGCTGATAAATTTCAAGAGATTGTTATTTTATCACTAATGAATGATTATGCTAAACAGAATAATTGCTTTTTCAATTAATAATAAATTAATTGTAGGTCTTTTTTTAATTGCGCTCATAGCTTACGGTAGCCTGCAGTTTACCCTCCTTCCAATAGATGCCGTGCCTGACATAACCGATAATCAGGTTCAGGTAATCACGGTTACACCTTCCCTGGGTGCACCCGATGTTGAACGACTTATTACTTTTCCCATTGAACAGGCGAATAGTAATATTCCTGGCTTAAAGGAAATAAGGAGTTTTTCACGGTTTGGGCTATCTCTTATTACCATTGTTTTTGATGATGATATTGATGTTTATTGGGCACGTCAACAAGTGACCGAACGGTTAAAAATGGCGGAAACACAAATTCCCAAAGGGGTGGGCTCTCCAGAGCTTGCTCCAGTTACATCGGGTTTAGGGGAAATATATCAGTATGTGATCAAACCAAAGCCTGGATTTGAGAAACAATTTGATCCTATTAAATTGAGGACTATACAGGATTGGCTTGTTAGGAGACAATTAATTGGTATAAAGGGTGTTGCAGATGTAAGCAGCTTTGGCGGACGGGTGAAACAGTATGAAATAGCTATTGACGTAAATAAACTGAACGCACTTCAAATATCTATTCAGGATATATTTTCCGCTTTAGAAAAAAACAATGAAAATACGGGGGGCGGTTATATTGAAAAATCCTCTACCGTCCTTTATATCAGAGCGGAAGGGCTTATTGGAAGTATAGAGGATATAAATAAGATAGTTGTTAAGAATATTGATAACGGAAATCCTTTGTTAATTAAAGATGTAGCAGAGGTTCGCATCGGAAATGCTACGCGTTATGGCGCTATAACGTATAACGATGAGGGTGAAGTGGCCGGTGGCATTGTTATGATGTTGAAGGGTGATAACAGCAGTCGGGTCATAGAAAGTGTAAAAGAGAAAATTCTGCAGATAGAAAAAACGCTACCTGAGGGGGTCATGATTGAGCCTTTTTTGGATCGGACGAAGATGGTTAATAGCGCCATAAGTACAGTCTCAAAAAATTTATTGGAAGGTGCGCTCATCGTCATTTTTGTCCTGGTGTTATTTCTTGGAAATTTTAGAGCGGGTATACTCGTCGCCTCAGTTATTCCTTTATCTATGCTTTTCGCAGTGATAATGATGAATATATTTGGCGTAAGCGGGAATTTAATGAGTTTAGGAGCATTGGATTTTGGATTAATTGTTGATGGTGCCGTTATTATTGTAGAGGCGGTAATGCACGGATTGGTGCATAGCAGGCGTTTGACGGGTATTGTTAGTATAAATCAGTCTGAAATGGATAAAGAGGTCCAGCATTCTGCCAGTAAAATGATGAATAGTGCCATTTTTGGTCAAATTATCATATTGATTGTTTACTTGCCCATTTTCACGCTGCAAGGGATTGAAGGAAAAATGTTTAAGCCAATGGCTCAGACAGTTGCATTTGCTCTTTTGGGCGCCTTTATTCTGTCATTGACTTACATACCCATGATGAGCACTATCTTTTTGAGTAAAAAGGTATCTCATAAGGAGAATTTTTCAGACAAAATGATGAATGTATTCATTAGCCTGCACCAAAAAACCTTGAAAAAGGTGATTAATTATCCCAGGTTGATTTTATCAGGTACCATCGTACTTTTCCTTTTTGCCGTATTCATTTTGTCAAGATTAGGGGGAGAATTTATTCCAGAGCTACCCGAAGGAGATTTTGCAGTGGATACCAGAGTGCTAACGGGAAGTAATTTAAACACCTCAACGGAAGCCTGTTTAGCATCGGCACATATTTTATTATCTAGGTTTCCAGAAGTTGAAAAGGTAGTGAGTAAGACTGGAAGTGGTGAAATCCCAACGGACCCAATGCCCATGGAAGCCTCTGATATGATGGTCATTTTAAAAGATAAGAAGGAATGGACTTCAGCAAAAACATGGGATGAGCTGGCAGAAAAAATGAGTGTAGCTTTACAGGATATTCCTGGTGTAACCTATAGTTTTCAATATCCGGTTGCTATGAGGTTTAATGAATTGATGACGGGTGCTAAACAGGATGTAGTTTGTAAAATATTTGGTGAAAATTTAGATTCTCTCTCTAAATACGCGAAACTTTTAGGGGGTGTTGCTAAAAATATTGAAGGAGCCAAAGATATTTATGTTGAACCCATCGATGGGCTTCCCCAACTTATCATAAGGTATAAAAGAGAAGCTATTGCTCAATTTGGTTTGAATATTCAGGACATAAACAAAGCAGTTAATACTGCTTTTGCGGGCCAAAGCAGCGGATTGATATTTGAGGATGAAAAAAGGTTCGATCTTATTGTCAGGCTTGCCGGAGAACAAAGACAAAATCTGGAGGATGTTCAGAATTTACTCATTTCTGCGCCTAATGGAAGTCAAATACCACTGCATCAGGTAGCTAGTGTAACGATTGAAGAAAGTTTGAACCAAATACAGAGGGAAGATGCAAAACGAAGGATTATTGTTGGGTTTAATGTGCAAGGAAGGGATGTTCAAACTATTGTTCAGAATTTGCAAGATCAGGTGGATAAAAAAATTAATCTTCCAACGGGATATTACATTACTTATGGTGGTTCCTTTGAAAACCTGATTGCTGCGAAACAACGACTTTCCCTCGCTGTGCCCATCGCTTTGGCTCTAATTTTCTTATTCTTATATTTTGCTTTTGGTTCTCTCAAACAAGGTTTATTGATTTATTCAGCCATTCCGCTATCAGCTATTGGGGGTATTTTATTTCTTGCCTTAAGGGGTATGTCTTTCAGCATTAGTGCCGGAGTAGGGTTCATTGCTTTATTTGGTGTGGCCGTTTTAAATGGTATTGTACTGATAGCTGAATTTAACAGAATTAGAAAAAATGGGGAAGAAGATTTAAAAGAGGTGGTCTTAATGGGAACCAAAACCAGATTAAGACCTGTTTTAATGACCGCATTTGTAGCCTCTCTTGGTT
Organism: Saprospiraceae bacterium; assembly: GCA_030728245.1. Classification (GTDB taxonomy): domain Bacteria; phylum Bacteroidota; class Bacteroidia; order Chitinophagales; family Saprospiraceae; genus BJGN01. The sequence continues at coordinate 42,814 of JANQZX010000009.1, forward strand.
TTTTACCTATGGCGTTAAGTAATGGGGCAGGGGCTGAGGTTCAACGACCGCTGGCGACCGTAGTTATCGGAGGGTTATTGATGGCCACTTTTTTGACACTCATTGTTTTACCCATTCTTTTTATTTTATTTGAAAAAAGCAACACAATGCGAAAAAACATGAAAATGCCGCTTTCTGTTCTTTTGATATTCCTGTTCGTTGGATTTAAAGCAGGTGCACAAGATACATTGGACCTTCAGGAATCTATTCAGATAGCTCTTAAAAATAATCTTAATTTAAAAAGTGAAAGATTAAGGGAAGAATATCTTGAAAAAATGATTGACTCTTATAGAGATATTCCTCCAACAGAAATTTTGGGTGAATTTGGGCAAATAAACAGTGCTTACAATGATTCCAGGTTTATCATTTCCCAATCGATTCATTTTCCGACTTTGTATAAAAGACAAAAAGCATTAAACACCGAGTCATATAAAGAGCAGGCATTTCAAATTGCATTAAAGGAAAATGAATTAATCAGACAAGTAAAAGAGGTATTTTTCCGGCTGGTACATCTAAAAGAAAAAGAAAAAATATTAGTAAGAATAGATACGATATATACTTCTTTTTTAGAAAGGGCGATTTTTCGTTTCGAAAAAGGTGAATCTGATATACTAGAGAAAATATATGCGGAAACGGCTTTGAGTAAAATTCAAATGCAGTTGAAATTACTGCGCATGGATTATGAAATGGAGAAGTTAAGATGGCAGGTCTTGCTGAACCAGGAATCTCAATCAGAACCCAATTATAGTTCTGTGAAATTATCTTTTACGGAAGCTATCCCAATACAGCAAATCCTTGAATCAAATCCACAATTAAAGGTTTTGCAGAAGCAAAAGGAAATCGCCAGCGCAACTACGCAGGTAGAGATAGCCAAAAAACTACCGGATTTAACCGTGGCTTTCAGCAATGGCAGTATTCAAGGTATAGGCGCGGACGATATTTATTATAAAAAATCAAATCGATTTAATGCCTTGCAGTTAGGTGTAGGTGTCCCTATATTTCTGGGAGCACAGAAAGCAAAAATAAATGGTTCTAAAACAATGGAATTAGTGAGTGAAAATAATTATCAGGTAGCCGTTCAACAGCTTTCAAATGACTATAAAATCCAGCTACAAGAATTTGAGAAAAAAAAGGAAACGATTGCTTTTTATGAAAACAGCGCCTTACCAAATGCTGAAAAAATGAAGAATGCGGCAAATCTTCAATATTCAACAGGGGAAATCACTTACTTGATCTGGGCTAATTTAATTCAAAATGCCATAGCAATTGAAAGCGAATATGTGGATGCAGTACATGAGATGAACCGGACTATTATTCAACTTAATTATTTGACAGCTAAATAAAAAGACATCATGAAAAAATATCATTATTTATATCTTCTTCCCCTTCTTCTTTCTTTTTCGTGTAATACCGATAAAGAAATGGAAGCGGAACAAGCCTCAGCATTACCCGAAAATAGGGTGGAACTTACCGACGAACAATTTAAAAATACGAAAATGGAAACGGGCGTTCTATCTCAAAAGGAGGTATCGACGCTGCTAAATATAAACGGAATCATTGAAGTCCCACCTCAAAATTTGATTTCAATAAGTGTTCCATTAGGTGGTTATATTCAATCTACCCATTTATTGGAGGGAATGCAAGTCAAAAAGGGTGAAATTATTGCTACCATCGAAGATCAGCAATATATCGAGATCCAACAGGATTATCTTACGGCTAAAATACGGTTGAATGCCTTTGAAAAGGAATTTACACGTCAAAAGGAATTGAATGAAAACAAGGCGGGTAGCGACAAAGTATTTGAAAATGCACAATCGGACTATCTATCCCAAAAGGTTTTGGTCAAATCTTTGGCGGAAAAGTTAAAATTAATTGGCATTAATCCGGAAAAACTAAATGAAAATGGCCTTTCGCGAAGAATTAGTATTTTGTCACCTATCAATGGTTATGTTTCGAGGGTAAATACAAATATTGGCAAGTACGTTACGCCTGCTGACGTGTTATTTGATTTGGTAAATCCAGCAGATATTCACTTAGCTTTAAGCGTTTTCGAAAAAGATATCCATCAGCTTTCTATCGGTCAAAAATTAGTATCTTTTACAAATAGTGAGCCTGACAAAAAATATCATGCTAAAATCATATTGATTGGAAAAGATGTTTCTAAAGATAGAGTGGTTACTATTCATTGTCATTTTGACAAATACGAACCCTTTTTAATTCCTGGCATGTATATGAATGCGGAATTGGAAACCAAGGTAAAAACGGGCTATGTGATACCTGATGAGGGCATAGTTCGATTTGAGGGGAAATATTATTTATATGAGGTAACGGCGGATAAAAGCTATGAAATGAGAGAAGTTTTAACTCATGGAAATGAGGGTGGACAGACTTTAATTACCTTTCAAGACAATTCAAGCCCTGTTGGAAGAACTTTTGTGACCAAAGGTGCTTATACACTGCTCATGAAAATGAAAAATATGGAGGAGGAATGACCCAAACGCCGGCGAACTAATATATTTTAACTTCAATATAAAGTCTGGAATCCCGGTTAGTATTATAGTCATTTTTCATGTTAGAATATAGAGGCAGGCTGTATTTCCTGCCTCTTATCTTTTTTAGCTTATTTTTTTAATCTGTAGCTTAAGGTCAGGTTAATTTGTCTTCTGACTTGTTGAAAATTGCCAACGGTAT
>JANQZX010000009.1:45643-49517 GCA_030728245.1 Saprospiraceae bacterium
TAGCTTAAGGTCAGGTTAATTTGTCTTCTGACTTGTTGAAAATTGCCAACGGTATAAAAGTTGAAGCCTTCTGTAATATATCTGTTTCTTCGGGCATTTAGAATATCCAACACATTGAAAATTAGAGTTCCACGATCTTTGAACAACCTTTTACTTACAGAAAAATCTATGTAATAGATACTTTTTCTGATGCCCTGTGCAGTACGTTGCTTGCCCTCATAATTTCCCCTCAATTGGATATCTAAGCCTCCTTTTGGTGAAAATCTTGATGTATGTCTGGCAAGGAATGAGCTAGTCTGAGCCGTGTAATCAGCTTGAATATTACTTCCATCAATGTCTGCATGGAAAAAATTGAGATTAAAATCCATTTTCCACCAGGGTTTAAATCTGTAATCTGCCGTAAACTCCAGACCAAAAGACTGTTCCCCTAACAAATTAAAAGGACGAGTGACAGAAAATCCATCTTCATTAACGGATCGAAGACGATCGATTTTATCCACTGTTTTTCTAAAATAAAAGGTAGAAAAAAAGGTGCCTTTATCATAATACTTGATATGTCCCAATTCAAAGGCATCGGTAAATTCAGGATCTAAATCAGGATTGCCACTGAAGAAGTTTCGTTGGTCTGAAAAAGTGACGTAGGGACTAAGGTCATTATAAACTGGTCGCCTGACCCTTCTGGAGTAACTTAACTGGAAGGCATTTTCCAGAGAAATGTTATAGGTGAGGTGAGCACTTGGAAAAAGATTGGCGTAATTTCGGGGATTTACCTCTTTTGTTTCTAAAAGAGTCGTTTTAACATCCGTATACTCTGCTCTCAAACCTGCCTGATAGCTCCATTTTTTTGATTTATTTCCCAGAATAGAATACGCTGCCAGGATATTTTCATTGTAAATGAAAATATTGTCAAGCCCGGGTAAGGGAAAAAACTGGCCATCGGCATTCTTTTCCTTCACGATATAATCATTTTCCATATTCCGAAAACTAGTGCGGAACCCAGCTTCTATTTTACCCTCTTTGGCAAATGGTTTTGTGTAGTCGAGTTGGATCAGATACTGTTTTTCAAATTCATCATTTAAGGAAGTCTGAACTAAGTCTTTTGATTTTATGGCTGAACCAGAGGGTAAATAGCTGCTCTGGGTAAATAATTGATCTGAGTTTTCCCAATAATCGAGATAGGTAAATGAAGTATTCAGCTCATGGCCTTTTTGCGGAAAACTCTTTTTATAGCTTAGAATTACTTCAGAATTTGGTTCTTGCTCCGTTTCATCCTGTCTTCTCAGAGAATAACCTAAATAATTATTGAGACTATTTTTATAATCCTCATAACGGATATCCGTAATTCTATGGGCATCACTTCTGCGCCAGATATAGGAAAGGGTTAAAAAACTTTTTTCGTTAAAAAAATAGTCTAGTCCAGCCCGGATATTATTATTCAAACCATAAACGGTACCCGCATTTGTTTGAGACAAAATGGAAGTGAGGGTATCGGAATAAACCTCCTGATATAAGGTACCTTCGGATGGATTAACTCTTCTGCTCAGGCCATAATTAACAAACCAGTTAATATTTTTCTTCCTATAATTCAGATTGGTGGTAAAACCTAAATTAGTTGGAGTTCCCCCAATCAATTCAAAAGAACCATTAAACCCTTGATTATTATCCTTTTTCAAAATTATATTGATAACCCCGGCCATACCCTCCGCTTCATACCTTGCGGAAGGATTTGTAATGACCTCCACTCTTTCCACCATGTTTGCGGGTAATTGCCTTAAGCCGCTACTTCCTTTGAAACTGACTAAGCCGGAAGGTTTTCCGTCAATCAATATTCTCACATTGGCAGAACCTCTTAATCTGACATTTCCTTCAGGATCTACGGCAACAGAAGGTAGATTCAGAAGAATATCAGAGGCACTTCCACCAGCATTTGCTAGATCTTTTCCGACATTGAATATTCTTTTATCCAGCGACAATTGCATCACTGTTTTTTCGCCCTGAACAACAATTTCATCCAGGTTATTAGCTTGAATGGACATGGAAATCTTACCGAGATCTTTGGTCAGATTATCTTTTGAAATGACAAACAGATCACTTTTATAATTACCATAACCCATGAATTCAACGAGAGCATAATAACTTCCGAAAGATAATGGAATATTGAACTTACCATTTTCATCGGAAAGGCTTCCTTCCACCAGACTATCTTTTTGGGTATAGATGGAAATAGTGGCAAAAGGCATGGGTTCATCGGTGCCCGACGTTACCAAAATACCTGTCAGCTTTCCTTTTCCCGTGATTTGCTGACTAAAAAGCGGATGAATAAAAAGGCATATAGCGATAATATAGAAAAAACGAAAAGGCATGCGATGTAGGCTTGTAAGGTGTTGTTAGATAATGGTAGAATAAGGTGGGAAAGAGTCTTTTATTTGGAAACTTTCTTCATTTCATCAAATAGTGTAATAAAACATTCTGCAGACGACTTCACTTTGGAAGAATTATCAGTGGAAGGAGAACCTTTGAAATTATCTATTTCTTTCTGAAAGGATTCAAAACTAGTCCATATTGTTTGAATCATCCCTGAATATCTAGGTTTCATGATGGGGGTAGCACCTTCTCTGTAATCTAACAATTGATGTAATTGAGCTACGGCTACTTCAGGTGTTCTCCAGGGGCAGGTTAGGACATTAAAACCTTTCATAGCAAAATAAACGGCGGTTGGGTCAGGTCTTTCATAATGCCAGTCACAAATGACCACGTCTTTATAAAGAAGATCAACAGCGCGAAAAGTTTGATTATAACTTCCCTCCCATTCACCAATACCTGTGGTCTTACCGTCGATCAACCGATCTCCCCAAATCCAAAGCTTTCTATTAGACAGAGCCAGATGATTTCTTATTTTATTAACTTCTCCGGCAAAAAGTTCTGCTTTATCCCTTCCCTGACACCTTGGGCATTTATCGTCGCCAAGATAAAACACTTCGTCCATACCGGCGTGAAAATCAGATGCTTCGAAGGCATTACAAATTTCATCTACAAGGCTGAAAACGATATTATGAACATCGGGATGTAAGGGGCAATAACTTTTACAATACAGGCCATCGGGATTTGGCCATACAAACTTTTCCGGCATTTTAACATGGGGCGTTTCGTCAAATTGAGGATATTGGACGAGAAGATTGTAGGTTTTAGTGGCCCAACTTTGGTGACCCAACAGATTAATCTGAGGAATCAGGTTTATTTTATGTTTACGACAAACTGCTACTAACTTTTTAACATCTGCATCAGACAAAGCTATACTATCTCTAAGATTTGGGTATTTTTTGAATTGGTAGTTAAAGTCCACCCTTAAAATCAGGGTATTTACTTTTCTGGACGCTAATTCCTCTTCTATAAAGCGAACAAACCGATCTACCTGATTAGTTTTTGGGGCCGCGATACAAAAACCTCTGACGGGGATTAAAGTATCTAGTCTGGTTTGACAAAAAAGGGTATTTGTCAATAAAAAAGCAAAAACGAAAGATAGGGTTTTCATACAATCCGAGTTTGAAGAAAAATACCTTTAAGATAAGAAAAGGAATGGAAATAAAGATAAGTGCTTATAAAAAGGCTTAACAAATTCTGGGGAGTTGTTCTCCGGGTAGATAATTTACTAATCGGGAGCCACCGATGGAGCTTTTAAGGATAACTTTTAGTTTAGTTTATTATCTTTATACGATAACAATTTCTTTGAACCTTATTCCTGATTGCCATGCTTAGAATTTATCTGATTGGTTGGGTCATTTTGTTTTCTGCCATAATCTTGAATGTTGTCATCCAACGTTTTGGCATTATGGGTTGGTATGAGTTTCTGAATAAATTACAGGCTATAGGTAAA
>JANQZX010000010.1 GCA_030728245.1 Saprospiraceae bacterium
GTGATTTTTGCCATTTTACCAAATAACCATTTTGTTGCAGGACAATATTTCCTGAGGTTACAGCACTTGGTTTTTGTTGGCTTTTCCAGTGCATGCTTGGCGTAAGGGAAAGATATTTATTCATATCATTTGCCAATCTGCCGGGTAAACCTTGCGTGGCTGTCTGGCTGATATTTGCCGCACGGAATAAAATCCAGCCTGGAATTTGCCTGTCGCGCAGATGCTCAATTTGCTTTGGTATTTCGTCTGCTTTATAAAGAGATGCCAATGAAGTCATCGAAGGTTCGGCTTTGTAAGCGGCAATGCCTGGATATAAATGTCTGCCATTTAACTGCAGAGACCACCAATTACTTAAAGATTTGAAATCCTGGCTTCCACCAATGGCCCAATATAGTTGCGGTGCAATATAATCGACCCATTTTTCAGAAAGCCATTTCAGGGCATTTCCATACGTTACGCTGGCTCCTGATAAACCTATGATACCCGAAGGGGTGCCACTTTTCCAAATACCAAAAGGACTTATTCCCCATTTTATCGTTGGAAATTCGGTACTTAGCTGATAACTGATGTCTCTAACCATTTGATTAATGTTATCTTCCCTCCATTCATGAATCGTTTTTCCCGCTCCATATTTTTCAAAAGTGGCAGCATCCTCATTCGTCATGCCCTCATACGGATAAAAATAATCATCCAGATGAATACCGTCAGGTTGATATTTAAGAGCCAGTTGAGCTATTAATTGGGTAAAATAAGAGCGGGCGTCGGGTATTCCTGGATTCAATAATAAAGTATTTTTCACAGGCATCATCCAAGCAGGTTGCCTGACGGACAAATGCGTGCTGTCTTTTGGATAAGTGCTTGAAATGCTTCTTATGACACGGTAAGGGTTCAACCACAAGTGCAATTCCATACCTCTTTTGTGTGCCTCTTGTTTCGCAAAAATGATGGGATCCCAAAAGGGTTCGGGCGCCTGACCTTGTTTTCCTGTCAAATAATAGGACCAGGGTTCGTAATCACTCTGATAAAATGCATCAGCTTCACATCGTATTTGAAAAAATATCGTATTTATACCACTTATTTGAAGGCGGTCAAAAATAAATAGGAGTTCTTTTTGTTGCTTTTCTGTGGTCGCCCCCCTGCTTGGCCAGTCAAGATTAATTACCGTGGCAATCCAGGCACCCCGTAATTCCTGTGTTTGTGCAAAGGCTTTAGGAGAAATGAAGGACGCTATGGAAATGCCAAGATAAATGAATTTTTTCATGAGTGCGGGTTGATTTTTATACATTCTCCTTCTTAAAGATAACTGATTTTAGTATTTTTATAAAGGTAAGTTTTGTTACCATATTCTTTTATTAAAATGATACACGGTGAATGAGGAACCTCTAATTATAGATGCACATCAGCATTTTTGGAAATACGATGCGCAGGAATACGCCTGGATTTCAGATCAACTTGCTCCGTTGAAAAGAGATTTTTCACCTGAAGAATTACTTCAGCTATTAAATAAGGAAAAAATATCCGGAGCGATCAGTGTTCAGGCCAGGCAATCGGAAAAGGAAAATGAGTTTTTATTGGACCATGCGAAAGTTAATCCATTTATAAAAGGGGTAGTTGGCTGGATAGACCTGAGGTCTGAAAAAGTGGAGGAAAGGCTTTCTTTTTATCGTAATTTCCCAATATTGAAAGGATTCAGACATGTGGTTCAAGACGAAAAGGATCCTGAATTTATGCTACATCCCGCTTTTTTGCAAGGAATAGATCAGCTAATCAAATACGGATATTGTTATGATATTTTAGTTTATGCCAGGCAACTTCCTCAGGTGTTAGCCTTTTTGAATCATTTTCCTGACACACCTTTTATCATAGACCATTTGGCAAAACCCGACATAAAACAGAGTGGATTCACCTCGTGGCAGGCCGATATCCGGAAAATATCGGCTTTTCCTAAGGTGCTCATTAAAGTGTCGGGAATGATTACAGAGGCAGATTGGCATCATTGGAAAAAAGAGGATTTTTATCCCTATTTAGATGAAT
>JANQZX010000011.1:0-36071 GCA_030728245.1 Saprospiraceae bacterium
CTGCTGCACGCACCCTCCCAAACAGCGCCCAAAACTAAAAAATCCTCGAAATCCTTAAAATCCGTGATTCAAAACCAATTACAGGTTAAATTCAAGTTCCACTCAACATTCCACCAAACCTGCTTTATTGATTCGAATCAATGGTCTGCTTTCTATGAAATTGAGAGATTCCTCTTTCCATTTTGTCTCAATCTTTATGTAATTATCCGTGAATCCAGACATTTTCCCTGACGTTTTTGACTTTTCAAATAAAATGGGACGGGATTGCCCAAGGTGCTGATCATAAAAAGTCATTCTCTTTTGTTCAGACAAGCTGGTTAGCAAAGCATTCCTCCTTCTTCTTTCTTCCACAGGAATTATGTCTGCCATGGAGGCAGCTGGGGTATTATCCCTTTCGGAGTAGGTAAAAACATGCAGATAACTTACATCAAGAGAAGAAATGAAGGCATAAGTCTCCTCAAAATCGGCTTCTGTTTCGCCTGGAAATCCGACGATGACATCGACACCAATGCAGGCATGCGGCATTAATCCTTTTATTTCTGCCACTCTTTCCTGATACAATTCCCTTTTATATCTGCGTTTCATCTCTCGCAACTGCTTGTTATTTCCGGACTGCAACGGAATATGGAAATGAGGCGCAAACCGACGGGAATTTGCGACAAATTCAATGATTTCCGAAGTACAAAGATTTGGTTCAATGGACGAAATGCGAAATCTCGATACCTCTTCCACCTCATCTAAAGCCCGGATTAGGTCAGCAAAAAGGGCCTCTTTACGCGGCTTCATCCCTTCAATAACAGCCGTTCCATTTCCAAAATCACCTATATTTACTCCCGTTAATACAATTTCACGAACCCCTCTGCTTGCTATTTCCCTGGCATTGGCGACGACATGTTCCACGGTATCACTTCTACTTTTTCCTCTCGCTTGTGGAATGGTACAAAAGGTACATTTATAGTCACAACCATCCTGAACTTTCAAAAAAGAACGGGTACGATCCCCTACAGAAAAAGCATTGACGAAATCGACTACTTCACTCACCTCTCCGGCCTGAACCATTCCTTTTCCGGTCGATTTACTCAGCCCTTCAATAAATGGCAGCATCCGAAACTTTTCAGCTGCACCCAAAACAAGATCAACGCCTGGAATTGCTGCTATTTCTTCCGGTTTCAGCTGTGCATAACAACCTACAACAACAATAAATGCCTGTTCATTTTGTTTTAATGCTTGACGAACGACCCTTCTGCATTTTCTATCGGCAAAATCGGTTACTGAACAAGTGTTAATGACATAAATATCGGCATGATCGGTGAAACGCCTCTCTTGAAAGCCAGCTGATTCAAATTGACGACCCAAAGCGGAGGTTTCTGCAAAATTTAATTTACATCCTAAGGTATGAAATGCTACAGACTGCGGGGTTGCCATGTTTTATTTTTTAAAATTCGATAAACCGACCATATAATCATAAACGTACTTCGATGAATTTGCCATTATTTCTGTGGCTAAATCATTTGATTCCCATCCTTTACTCAGGATAACCAACGCATATTTTCTTCCGTCGGGCAATATGATTAATGCCGAATCATGACTATGTTTGGTAATCCAACCTGTTTTATGGGCCACCATCACCTCTTTGGGTAATAAAGCCGGTATTAATTCATTAAAATGTTGCTGCTTCAATATATCAATCATCTGAATACAAGCCGATTCACTGATCCATTTTCCTTCTCCTAATTTTTCAAAAATCAACATCAGATCCCGGGCAGTTACCTTATTATTCAATCCTAAATCATACGCCTTCTGATCTTCCACCCCTCTCAATACCTGAATATTTTTTGCACCTATTTCCCTTACCTTTTGAGTCACTTTTTTAGCATCCGCCATTTCAATTAAAATATTGGTCGCCAAATTAGAGCTATAGGTAATCATGTCATAAATCAATTGATAAAGGGTTGTTTTTCCACCAATCTTTTGGTACAACTGACCTTCTGAATCCTCATCTACCTCCATTTTATAAGGACTGCCATCTACAATACTTGAAAATTCATTTTTTACAAGGACAGAATCACTCAATTTCCATTTTTTTTGTTCGATTTGATTGAATATTTCTACCATCACAGGCGTTTTCATCGTACTGGCGGCATGAACGATACTGTCAGCATGAATCATCAACTGGTTTTGAGGCTGACCAATTTCCTTAAAAGCCAAGCAAAATAGGCCGGGTGACCTCTTGAATTCTGCGTTAATCTTACTTTCTAACTTTTCCAGCGTAGTTTGTCCATTGACAGTCAAGCTAAATGACAGAAAAAGGAGTAGAAAAAGGAATAGATTTTTCATATTAATAAATTAAAGGCTCAAAATAGGAATAATTGTAATACTGTAAATAATTTACCGAAGTTTAAGCGTTGATTTATAAAAAAATCCTACCTCAAAGATAAGGGCCGTCGTCCAGAAATAAATGATCTGGATTTTCCAGCTGGTCTGGCAAAATTTCATTTTTAAGATAATTACACCAAACACAGGTAGCTTGTCCACAACCTCTGTAAAAGTCATGCGCCTGAATGTTGGCAATTACCTCCTGTGTTAGATTTTTAAAAGCTACCAAATCGTTGGAATCCAGTGTAATAACAACTTCACGAGAAGCGCTGGAAAGATCCTCTTCTAAAAAAATTAATTTTGCCTCTTCCACCAACAATCCATCTTGATTATGTCCTTCAAACAAAAGATGGTAAAAAGCAAGCTGTCTCCAATAAACGCCCCCGTAAGGAGAAACGCCCTTCCATGAGGGCTTTTGAAAGGTATTTCGCTTAGGTTTCCCCGTTTTATAGTCTATTAAATGTACTTTTCCCCCTTTCAGATAGTCAACTCTATCTGTCACACCTTTAAATTTGAAGCCAGCTTCATCGATAAAATGAATTTTTAATTCAGGCTTGGAATGGCTCAAACTTTCCAGATCGCAAGAGGCTAAAAAATCAGTTAAACAAGCTTTACCTCTCATTAAATAGCCCTCCCAAGCACTATTTGAAAACCAGGATATAGATTTTTTCAGTTTTTTTTCAAAAAGGTCATGTAATTTTTTAGCCTCTTTATTTTTATCCTTTGAAAATTTTAGGCTAGAATTCCAGTCCGAAATAGCCTCATGAATAGCCGTTCCAAAAGCCGAGGAAGCATTTTTACTGGTCTGAATACCCAGAATATCTCTATAAAAAAAGGAAAGAGGGCAACCAAGATATCTATTCAAACTGGACACGGTGAGAGCAAAGGAATCCAGCGTATGTTCAATAAAAGCCTTATCGGGTCTGAAAGAAGGGGGAAGAACGGTTGGTTTCAGCCTATTTACCTGAATTTGCTGGAGGAATTCGTCCTGAACCGTTCTTTTTTCAAAATGAACTAGTTTATCTTCCAGTAATTCCGAAATAAAAAGGGTAGGCATTCTTGGCTTTCCCACAGTATTTTCCTTTCCAAAACCAATTTGCAAAAATTGAGATGCGCGCGTCATTGCGACATAGAATAAACGACGCGACGCTTCCAATTCGTCGGTTTCCGGCTCCATTTTCAGGGTAGGCGGAAAGGAAAAGACGCCAGTATTATTAGATTTTCCCTCCCATTCCGATTGGACACAGTCGTACATAAACACGTAGTCAAATTCGAGTCCTTTCGCTCTGTGCGCGGTTAAAAGATGAACGCTTTCGTTAGAAACCTGAGGCATTTCCAGAGAAATAGCTAGATGGTTATCTTGCATACGATCCATCATCAACATCCAGTCAATCACAGAAATATTCGGTTCCCTTTCCACTGATTTTTCACAAAAATTCATCAGCGTATTTAAAATTTGCACCTGAAGAATACTATCCTTTTGTTTTAATGTCGCTTTCAGGAGTCCACTTTTATTGATAATATATTCTAAAAAAGTAGGCAGGGCTTTATTAAGCCCTTGTTTTAAAGCATCTTGAAAAAAACGATATGCCCTTTTTACAGGCTGACTATTTTCAATCCCAATAGACGCCCAAATGGTTTCATCTGTCATTATTTGATGCCAGGAAAGATCCGTTTCTACTTTAATCTTATTTAACTTTCCAATATCAGACATAATTATTTCCCAGTGAGCAAGGTACAACAGGGGTAAAAAATCAGATTCCCCCCGATCGGTTTCCTTCCATTCCTGAATTAAATACTGAATGATCCGCCGTATTTTAAATACGATGGGCGTATGTAAAATATTGATGGGCCGGCTGGTATGATATGGAATACTATTTTTTTCAAATAACGTTACTAATTGATCTCCCTGTCTGTTATTTCTAAAAATGATGGCTACCTGACCTGGATTAACGCCCTTTTTGAATAAGTTTTTTAAGGAATGTACTAAATCCGCTTCCTCCTGAAAAATACTTCCATATTCCACCACTATAGGTGTTGAATCGATTTGTCGCAAAGCAGAGGCTGCAATGAGCGGTTGCGAAGAAACATTTCCCTGATTTTTCAATGAAGAGGTAAGGGTATTTCTCTGAATAAAGGCAAAAGAAGCATTTAAAATTCCCTGGGTAGAGCGATAATTTTCCTTGAGTTGAACCAAATGTAAGTCGTCACCATATTTATCCTTAACATCTTGCAAATGCTTAATTCTGGCACCTTGAAATTCATAAATAGATTGATCTTCGTCGCCAACAATGAATAAATTGGGAGTATCCCAATAATTTAATAGAGTCTGAACCAATGCAAATTGCGCCCCATTGGTATCTTGAAATTCGTCGAGTAAAACATATAAAAACTGTTCCTGATAGAGGCTTAAAAAATAAGGTTTGTCTTGAAATGCTTTTAAAACCCAGAGGATCATATCTTCATAATCATACCTGTGTCTTAGGTTTTTCTCCTGTTCATAAACATCAAAAAGACGAACGGCCTCCCTTAATCGTGCATATTTTTGTAAAAAATCCTGATATAAACCTTCTTTTAGATCGCCGACATTAAAGGTGCCTTGTTTACGCTTGTACTTAAATTCGGGCAGGGAAGGCATTTGATTACAATATTCATCTATTTTTTCTATCAAATCGGCTGCCTTATAATTTTCTTTTTTCATCCATTGAATGAGCGATTGCCATTCACGTTCAAATTGATGGGCATTGGCATACCCTTTTTTAAGTGGATTATCCCAGGGCAATTCATCCAAAATCATTCTAATAATATCGATCCTTTCCAAATCAGAAATGGGTTCAAGATTATTTTGACCAAAATGGTATCTATTTTGTTGGATAATCTGGTTACAAAAGGCATGAAAAGTAAGCACTTGCACTTTATGTCCCTCAGGGCCAATATATTGAACCAATCTATTTCTCAAAGCATTCACTCCTGCATCGGTAAAAGTAAGGCAAAGAATATTTCGGGGAAGCGTGTCTGAATCCATTAATATTTTGCCAACCTTGGCAGCAATCAGCTGGGTTTTACCTGTTCCCGGCCCAGCGAGCACTAAAGTTGGGCCATCTAAAGTAGAGACTGCCTCCTTTTGAGATATATTTAGCTGCTTAATCAGCTGCAGAAAAACGGCATCAAAATAGGATTGACCATCGGTAATAGGCATAATACGGGGAAATTAATCCTCCTCTAAACGGAGAGAGAGGCGCTCGGCAAATTCTTTTATATCTGGATTAACTGCATGAAAACGAGACAGTAATTCTCGGGAAGTAGGAGGTTTATTAGACACAACGGGCACCTCACTAACTTCATTTTTAATCACTAATACTTGAAATGCCAAGTCAGTTCTTTGAAAATGCGCTCTCATTTTATCCATCATTGATTTCTCCTGTTTTATGGCACTTTCCTGCAGACCTGTTGAAGCAATAGCTTTAATAGTACACTCGGGTTCCCATGTTAAAGAAACCAATTTCAGAAGATTCCTTGTTGAATCTTGTTGGATATTTATCACATAATCCTCCCAAAAAGCATTAAGTGAATCCTGATTTAAAGGAACGGCTACTCTATCGACCTCTATTTTCTCTTCCTCCTTGATTTCCTTCATCAATTTACTGAGTAAAGAATCATTCGCCGACGGTTCAAAAACGACTTTTTTTACAGGCAGAACGGGAGAAATAACTGGAGTATTTACTTTTTCAACCGCTTCAATATTTACGACGGGTTCAGGCTTTTTTTTTTCTTCAGCCAAAGCTGTACTCTCTGAGGGAAGCGTCAAAATGCGATTCAGGTGAGCCATTTTCAGCAAAGAAATTTCGACATGAAGCCTCTTGTTTTTTGCCATTTTAGCATTTAAATCACATTCATTTGCCAAATTTAAAATGGTGAGTAAAAAACCAGAGGAAGCCAAAGCCGCCTGATGTCTATAACGATCTCTCAGCGTACCTGTTACTTCCAGCAGAGGCAGAGTCTGCACGTCTTTACTTACTAAAACATTTCTTGCATGGGCAGCTAAACCGTTGATAAACAAGTCTTCGTCGAATCCTTTTTTCAAAATTTCGTCAAAAAGGAGTAAAATATTAAGGCTATCCTCGGCTAAAAAATAATCGATCATTTTAAAAAAGTAATCATAATCGAGGACATTAAGATTTTCAATAACATCGGCATATTTGATTTCATTTCCCGAGAAAGCAACCATTCTATCGAAAATAGAAAGAGCGTCACGCAGGGCACCATCGGCCTTTTGGGCTATAATATGCAATGCCTCCTCATCGGCAGTAATCGATTCCTTTAGACAAATGGCTTTCAGGTGAGGGACTATAGAAATAGGTTGGATTCGTCGAAATTCATAGATCTGACAACGGGAAATAATAGTAGGCAAAATTTTATGCTTCTCCGTTGTAGCCAATATAAAAATGGCGTGAGCAGGTGGTTCCTCCAACGTTTTCAAAAACGCATTGAAAGCGGAGGAAGAAAGCATGTGCACCTCATCAATAATAAAAACTTTATACTTACCTTGCTGAGGTTGAAAACGAACCTGATCTATTAAACTTCTAATATGCTCGACGGTATTGTTCGACGCAGCATCTAATTCTGTAATGTTAAAAGAGGCATTATCACTAAAGGAACGACAAGACGAACACACAAGGCAGGGCTCATGGTCAGCCGTTGGTTGCTGACAATTGATAACTTTTGCCAAAATACGGGCACAAGTCGTTTTTCCAACGCCTCTTGGACCACAGAACAAAAAAGCATGAGCGAGATGATTACTGCGCAGCGCATTTTTCAAAGTAAGGGTAACATGCTCTTGTCCAACGACATCTGTAAACAGAGCTGGTCTATACTTCCTCGCCGATACCACAAAATCACTCATAATTTTTTGTTCTTGAGTGGTAAAAATAAGCAAATTATCGACGCTGCACAAATTGGTTTTTATTCTGACCTAAGTAAATGTATTTTTGTCCTGAAATAAATTTTATGAAAATAACGATTGCGCAATTAAATTACCACGTTGGAGATTTTTCAGGTAATCTGGAAAAGATGAAAAATGCGGTGGAAATAGCTAAAAATGAAGGGAGTGACCTCATTTGCTTTGCTGAATTGGCCACTTGTGGATACCCTCCCAGAGATTTTTTGAACTTTGCCGATTTTATACATAAAGCGGACGAATGCGTTCAGGAATTGGCAAAATGTGCTATCGACATTGGCATTTTACTCGGTTCCCCTACCCGAAATCCAGTCCCAGAAGGTAAAGATTTATATAATTCAGGCTATTTTCTGGAAAATGGCCAAATCTCTTTTATTCAACACAAAGCGCTGTTACCAACTTATGACGTGTTCGACGAATACAGGTATTTTCAACCCGCTGATTATTTTTCTACTTTCATGTATAAAGGGGTTCGCATTGCTCTGACCATTTGTGAAGATATGTGGAATGTGGGCAATGAAAATCCATTATATACGATTTGTCCAATGGATGAATTAATGAAAGAAAAGCCTGATTTGATGATCAATCTGTCGGCCTCCCCTTTCGCCTATGATCATGCGCCGGAAAGAATTCATGTATTGCGAACCAATGTGTTGCGTTATCAATTACCCCTTTTCTATGTAAATCAGGTGGGTGCCCAAACAGAATTAATTTTTGATGGAGGCTCTCTGGTTTTTTCACAAAATGGAAAAATTTTCGATGAATTACCATTTTTTGAAACCTGCATCCGGACCTATTCTTTAGACGAGGTAAATGCAAATAAGGAAAATAACGAAATTTCAAAGGACAAATATCCGTTAATTCACGATGCCTTAATACTGGGTTTGAAGGATTATTTTGGCAAACTGGGCTTATCTAAAGCCATTCTTGGTCTCTCCGGAGGCATAGATTCTGCAGTTACTGCTGTATTGGCGACACGCGCTTTAGGGAAAGAAAATGTGTCTGTTCTGCTAATGCCCTCCGAATTTTCGTCTGATCATTCTATTGAAGACGCGCGAATTTTAGCTGAAAATCTGGGCATTTCCTATACCCTTTTTCCCATTAATGATTTGTATAACAGTTGGTTGAAAAATTTAGATCCTCATTTTAAGGATTTACCTTTTGGACTGGCGGAAGAGAATTTACAAGCCAGAATTCGGGGTACTTTGTTGATGGCATTTTCCAATAAATTTGGACCAATACTGCTTAATACCAGCAATAAAAGTGAAATGGCGGTGGGTTACGGCACTTTATATGGCGACATGTGCGGCGGACTTTCCGTTATTGGCGATGTGTATAAAACGGAAGTTTATGAATTAGCAGCCTATATAAATAAAGATGAGGTCGTTATACCCATAAATACTTTGACCAAACCACCGAGTGCAGAATTGCGTCCAAATCAAAAAGATGCGGATAGTTTACCTGATTATGCCGTGTTAGACAAAATCCTTTATTTATATATCGAAAAAAATCAGGGACCTAACGAAATAATTTCTGCAGGATTTGATGCTGCTTTAGTTTCCAGAATTTTAAGATTAGTCAATATCAACGAGTTCAAAAGGCATCAGACGGCGCCCGTTTTGCGCATTTCACCCAAAGCATTTGGCATGGGAAGACGTATGCCTATTGAAGGAAAATATTTAAATATAAAATGATGAATGTACCCATTCCTGAATATCCTGAAGTAAACAGAGGTATTTTATTGGTTAAACCAACAGACGTATTTTTTACTTATTTAAAATCGAAGGGATTCAATGAAACCGACGCTTTACAGCCCGAGGATTGGGAACCAACCATTTATCTCGTTCCTGAAATGGACAGTCCGTTAGAGGAAGACGAATGGACAAAATCGAACTATAAGTCCCTGTTTAGCCACTTATTGGCACAAACGCCGTTAGATGAAAAGGACTATCCACCCATAAATGATTTTCCGCTTTTTGAATCATGGTTCAACTGCGAATTTATCATTGGTATATTCGATATGGTTAAAGGACCTTTAGGAAGAGGTTAATTTTATTTATATTTGTGTAAAATAAATTTACAATGGCAGGCGAAAAAATAATTTTTTCTATGGAGGGGGTTACAAAGACCTTTCCACCTCAAAAACAAGTACTTAAAAATATTTGGTTATCCTTCTTTTATGGTGCAAAAATTGGTGTTCTCGGTTTAAACGGTTCGGGAAAATCAACATTGCTAAAAATTATTGCAGGATTAGACCAGAATTATCAGGGGAAAATTCAATTTGACGGAACTTATAAAATTGGTTATCTGGCGCAGGAACCTGTTTTAGATGAAACTAAAACGGTTCGCGAAATTGTGGAGGAAGCCGTTCAGTCGCTGATTAATATGCTTCGCGAATATGAGGACATAAATCTGAAGTTATCTGAACCACTCGACGGTGACGAAATGATGAAACTCATTGATAAGCAAGGTGAATTAATGGATAAACTGGAGAGCAATAATGCCTGGGAACTCGATCACCGTCTGGAAACGGCGATGGAAGCGCTTCGTTGTCCAGAGGGAAATGTTCCCATCAAGGTATTGTCCGGTGGTGAAAGACGCCGGGTGGCTCTTTGCCGTTTACTGCTTAGCAATCCGGATATTCTATTGTTAGACGAACCTACGAATCACCTCGACGCTGAATCTGTTCATTGGTTAGAACAATTTTTACAAAACTTCCCTGGAACCGTTATTGCCGTTACGCACGACCGTTATTTTCTGGACAATGTGGCAGGATGGATTCTGGAATTGGATAGAGGCGAGGGCATTCCCTGGCAAGGAAATTATTCCTCTTGGTTGGACCAAAAATCGAAACGATTAGAGCAGGAGGAAAAATCTGAATCTAAAAGAAGAAGAACGTTAGAACGGGAATTAGAATGGATAAAGCTGGCACCTAAAGCTCGTCAGGCAAAAGGCAAGGCTCGTTTGAATGCCTATGATAAATTAGCTTCCGAAGAATTAAAAGATAAGGAGGCAAAATTAGAACTATTTATTCCAACGGGTGCCCGTCTGGGTGATAAAGTAATTGATCTGGAGAATATTACCAAATCTTTTGGCGATAGGGTATTATTTGAAAATCTGTCCCTTTCCATACCTAAAAATGCCATAGTAGGTGTCATTGGACCCAATGGCGTTGGAAAAAGTACCCTGTTTAAAATGATTATGGGCGTTGAAAAACCCGATTCGGGCGAAATTATTGTTGGCGACACCGTTCAAACCAGTTATGTTGACCAGGGGCATGAGGAACTGCAAGACGCTCAAAAAACGGTTTACGAGGTAGTTTCACAGGGTAATGATTTGATTACCATAGGGAAAGCCAGCGTAAATGCCCGTGCTTATCTCAGTAAATTCAACTTTGCCGGAAATGATCAACAAAAGAAACTAGGTATTTTATCGGGCGGAGAACGCAATAGGGTTCATTTGGCCATTACCCTGAGAGAGGGAGGAAATGTCCTTCTTTTAGATGAGCCTACCAATGATATCGATATCAATACTTTGAGAGCGCTTGAAGACGCATTAGAGGATTTCGCAGGCTGTGTATTAGTGATTTCTCACGACAGATGGTTCATTGACCGTTTGGCCACGCATATCTTATCATTTGAAGATGAAGCTAATGTCGTTTTCTTTGAAGGAAATTATTCTGATTACGAAAAAAATAAAAAGGAAAGATTAGGTGATATTACGCCTAGAAGACCCCGATTTAAAAACATCATTTCCTAAAATTTTGATGAATGAACTTAGGTAATGAAAAAAGCTAAAGTAAAAAAAGGGAATCCTATTTCAAAAGCGGTACAAACTGGGGAGCATGGTCCAAGACCATCCCAGCAAGTACACAAAAACGAGAAGGATTACAACAGGCAGTTGGCTAAAAAAGTGATACCCCCTGATGTGTCGGAGGAATAGGGATGCATTGATAGCCTTACGTCTCAGCATTTGGTGACCTGTTTTTGATTGTGGTCATACTTTTAGTATTAGTACTTGCTACTGGTTTTGAATCAGGATTTACAGGATTTCGAGGATTTTCACCAGCGCGGCGTTGGTTGAAATGATGCGTGCCGCAGCATACAATTCATTTTTTATCAACCATTTTCACATTTCGTATCCATTTAAACTTTAGGATAATCGGGGTTTACCCTGTATTATGTTTTTGAATCAGGATTTACAGGATTTCGAGGATTTTTACCAGCGCGGCGTTGGTTGGGATGGTGCGTGCCGCAGCATACAATTCATTTTTTATTAACCATTTTCACATTTCGTATCCATTTAAACTTTAGGATAATCGGGTCTTTTCCTGTATAATTGTTTTGAATCAGGATTTACAGGATTTCAAGGATTTTTACCAGCGCGGCGTTGGTTGGGATGATGCGTGCCGCAGCATACAAATTAAAAGATAATTCCTGCTTTTTCATTTCGCCGCTGCGATAATCGCAGCGGCGAAATATTAATCTAGGGAACACATTTCCATTATCCACCATATTAACCAGCGACGTCATCTGTAATCCTCTAAATCCTGTAAATCCTGATTCAAAAACAATGCGACAGTATCCATCTGCAAATAAACTTTACTCCCAAACCAGCGACGTCATCTGTAATCGTCTAAATCCTGATTCAAAACCGGTCCCCCTACAATGGATCCAAATTATCTGTAAAAATGTCTTCAGTTTCTTCAATTTGCCCAAAGACATAATCCATTTTCTTTCGGTCAAACTCCTTGGTTCAAACACAAACCACCTCTATGGACTATATTTATTCCATAGAGGTGGTGTTTAGATTAAAATATTTTGAATTCCTTCTTACAATAAATTATGCGCAAACAAAAATCCTTGTCCTCATAAAACATAAAAATCATAGATCCTTAATGCAACGGATAGAAAAGCCAAATTCATAACCAGCATCAGTAAAGGTTATAGCAGTACTCGCATCATCAACATATAAGTAGTCTGGAATAGTTGGAAGAGTTTCCGTAGAAGACCAGAAAGAAGCACGACCATTAACTGAATTAAAAGATCCATCACTACCCCACCTTTCACCACCAGGTTGAGCTCTGAAACCACTTGTCCCAGAAGGAGAGGTAGTCCATAACGATGAACCCGCTTGTTTCATTTCCCCTCCTGCCAATGAAGGACCACCCAATTGTGTTTCTAAAGCTTGCCATTCTACTTTGGAAGGAACATGCCAATTTGTAGGGCATAATTTTCTAGCATCACTTACAGTATACCAATTGTAAAGGTATCCGAAGAACGATGCATTTGAACTTGAAATTGGGTCATTACTATAAATAGAGAATGCACCACTAGTTTGCGTTGACCAATCTTCACCAAAACTATTACCAAGTGGACCTCCTGAAGTATTAAAATTAATCGGCGAACCATCATTGTACTTGGAAACTTTTAGATTTTCTTTTGTCCAGCATTGGGTACCAATTAAAACTGTGACATAAGAATTGTTGTCTACATCACTAATAGTAGAGCTTCCGCAGGTGAAAGAAGGTGCAACAACACATGGAACACCTGTACAATTTTCTAAAGCCGCCTTTTTCCAACGTACTTTCAATTCTTCTAAATTAAAAGAAGCGTTGCGTTGCCTGGCTGTACCATTGCCTAATTCCAAACTATTTAGCACCTGAGCATTCAGGTTTATAGCTAAATGGATACTTAGATAAACAACTGAGAGAATAGATTTTTTCATAATTTTTTTTAATTTTAAAAATAAATTAATGTAATAGTACTGTTAATAACTTACAAAACTGAATAATACAGGATGTTTAATGAAATAATATTAAAAAAACCAATCGATAAGATTGATTTTTATCCTTTGATAATTAAATAAACCTATTATTAATTTAAAACCGGAAACTTAACTTTATTAACAGCAACATTACAATGGATCCAAATTATCGGTGAAAATATCCTCTGTTTCATCAATGTGTCCAAAAGCATAATCCATTTTCTTTCGGTCAAACTCCCCTTCATTATTGGCAATCCAGATGGTGGCCACTCCGTTTCCAATAAAATTGGTGATAGCGCGCGCTTCTGACATAAATCGGTCCACTCCTAATAAAAGGGCAAGACCCTCAATGGGGATTACCCCGTTCATTGCTGTCAGCGTGGAGGCAAGCACGATAAATCCACTTCCAGTTACACCAGCCGCACCTTTTGAAGTAACCATTAAAATGCCAATAATAGTTAGCATTTGGCTAAAAGTAAGATGAACGCCATAGATTTGAGCAAGAAAAATGACCGCCATAGATAAATAAATAGTAGTTCCATCCAAATTAAAGGAATATCCAGTGGGAACTACCAATCCGACGACAGATTTTGAGCAGCCCATTTTTTCTAATTTTTCCATTAGATTTGGCAGGCCAGCTTCAGAAGAGGAAGTTCCCAAAACGATCAATAATTCTTCTCTGATATAGGTAAGGAATTTCCATAATTGAACTTTATATTGTTTCAGGATAAGTCCGAATATGGCGAAAATAAATATAGCCATCGTAACATACACTGTCAACATTAACTTACCTAAAGGCAATAGCGCGGCTACTCCATATTTTCCAATAGTAAAAGCCATTCCACCAAAGGCACCTATAGGCGCGAGCAACATGACTCTATGAAGACCTTTGAAGACATATTTTGACGCAATACTAAGATAAGAAATAAGTTTTGTCGCGCGGGAAATCTTACTGAGTAATACACCAAAGAGAATGGCAATGACAAGGACTTGTAAAGTAGAATTATCCATAAAAAATTGCCACCAATTGAAATCTGCCGCTTTTTCTTTGTACGCATCAATATCTTTTGTTGCGGTAGCCGCAGTTACAACGCCCTTACCCGGTTGAATGATATTGGCCACTACAATACCTATAATGAGCGCAGCGGTGGTTACTACCTCGAAATAAATCAGCGATTTAAGGCCTACCTTCCCTACTTTCTTGAGATCGCCCATAGAAACGATACCAAGCGTAATGGTCAAAAATATAATCGGATTAATAAATAATTTCACGAGAGAAATGAAAAAGCCCCCAAATGCTTCGCTCAGGGATTTACCAATTTTCAATTCCTGACCTAAAAACCGACCTTTCAGATCATCAGGAAGTACTTGCTTTAAAGCAATTTCAGGAAAAAAATGTCCGAGTAAAATACCAAAAGTGATGGCGGTCAATACCCAAAACGTAAGATTAGTTAATATTTTTTTCATGTAGAGAGTTAAAGGCACAAGGAAAAAGAAACTATCGAAATATATGAATTAAAAAATCACCTCCTTTATCAAAAGCTAATTGAATACTTTTTTTAGCACATGTTTCCCAACAGCATGTCCCTGAATCTGTCCATTTTCAATAGCGTCCATAAAGTGAATGCCCCCGTAAAATCTGGAAATACCAGCCTCTTCTGCCGCTTGTTCAAAAGACGAATAGGTTCTGGCCTTTAAACCATATCGCTCCTCTACGGTGTCAGTATAGGCAAATTCTTCTCCGAAGAAATGAGTAAGTATGACCGCAGAAACAGAAGAAATGGTCGAATGTCCGCTTAAATATTCCGGAAAGGGCGGCGTTTGAAGAAAAGGCGTCCATTTTGGATCGAGATATTTCCTTATCGCTGTTTCAGGTCTAATTCGATTACTCCGGTATTTTTCGTCCCAACAACTCTGGAATCCGTCCATCAGGCCCGCCGCCAGCACCGTATTTACCTGAATGGCCTTTGAAAAGGATATCCCAGCCTGAATACAGGCAATATTCGCAATCCCCATCCAATGAGCACCAGGGGAAATTTTCTTCATGCCCACCAATAAATGACCATTATCAAACAGGGCAAATGGGTTGCAATCCCAAAATGCAGCAATTCCCTTTTTCTCATCGTCTAAGGTGAGCTCCCTAATGTCGTTCATCAACGCATAAAACGGGGCTTTTTTATCTGCAGAAAATGGAATGGGTGGCTCGGGTTTAAATTGATCCGCTCTCTCTAAAGTGAACGACCTGATGGTATTAAAATGAGGCTCTACAGGTGGAAAATATCCCGGCGGGGTGGGATACCAGGTTCCCTCCTCTTTTTTAGGGGTATATCGGGGTAATGCGCTTATCTTTTTGTACTTATCTGCTTTTGCATACTTTATAATCTGAAGACTCACTTCTTTCGCAAAAGCGTGCGACTGATCCATCACTTCTTTTGAAACGCCCTTTTTCAGTAGGGAATCAATCCATTTATCTTCAAAATCACCCATTAATTTTCCGGAAGGTTGAAGGACTTTCGCCGTTTCATACATGGCTAATAAGGCAGCAATATCTTTGTTTATTTCAGTGCCTCCCTTTGATATTTTAATGTTGGGAAACTCATTCAATTTTCCGGACATTGACATTATGGTGGTATCGTGTAGCGCTATGACTTCGTTTGCAGCTAGGCAGGAATAAGCAAAGAATCGAGCTGCCAAAGGAGGATTCGTCACGTCGTGAATCATAACATCGGTCATTTGTTGAATAACCATCTCCACATCCGTTGGATTTAGTTCAACAACCAAGCTTTCCTTATTGGTACATGCCAAACATAAAAACAAAGACCCAAGAATCAATAGCTGTTTCATTCCTTCAAGTTATAAGATACCAAATTTTTGTTGTGTAGGCCAAAAATCCAGGAATTACCTACCTTTAACGCACCGCGCAAATCACCCTGTAACTTTAATCCCGTTTGATTTTGTGGTATCATTTGAAAATTACCTTTCCCATTTCCTTTCAATAAAAGACCATAATTAGCATCATTTCGTCCAAATTTTAATCTGGATTGATATTGATTTCCTCCTAAAAACAAGTCTTTATGTCCATCCTTATCGTAATCAAAAGCAGAAATGACAAAAATGGGAGAAGATTGCACTTCCACCGGCAAAGACATATATTCAAATTTATTCGATTTACCAAGTAAAAAGGCCATCGTTTTTAATTCCGTTGCTTTTAAAACAGAGACCCCCTTCATTTCAACTGGGGTAAATATATCGTCGATGGTGGCATTGGCATAACTTTTATAATCAGGAAAACGGGTTCGAAGCATACTTACCTGATCCAATATTTCATCTCTGGTAACAAAAGGATAGCTTTTTCCCTGCATAAAAAAACATAACACAGGATCAATGGAACCGTTGTCGTCAAAATCCTTATGATAAAGGGTAAGAGGTTCTTTAACGCTGGCTTTCATTTGCGTATTCAATCCCTGATTTCCCACTACAATATCCGGTTTTCCATCGGCATTTAAATCTTCAACCAGTAATTCATTCCATAATCCAACCTGCATTTCATTGAAATATAACGTCGAAACATCTGTCCATGCACCCTTTTGCTTACCTAAAATGGTGATAGGCATAAATTCGCCCACCAATATCAACTCAACCTGGCCGTCACTGTCTAAATCTACCCATTCAGCGTCAGAAACCATGCCTGTATTTAAAAGGGCAGGAAAAAGAGAAGCAGTTTGATTGGTAAATTTTCCCTTTCCA
Source organism: Saprospiraceae bacterium (assembly GCA_030728245.1). GTDB lineage: Bacteria > Bacteroidota > Bacteroidia > Chitinophagales > Saprospiraceae > BJGN01. Next base: position 16,847 of record JANQZX010000011.1, read on the forward strand.
TCATTTATTAAAATATGACTTGGGGTCGATGTAGGATATTGACCTGGAATTACCCGACTTCCAATAAATAAATCGAGGCTTCCATCCCCATTTATGTCAGCAGCCCGAACACAACTTTTAGCAGCCCCTGCTCCTGTAAGAGACTGATTATCCTTCCTTAAATTTCCCTTTCCATCATTTAAATACAAACGGTCATTAAGAACAAGATCGCCGGAAGATAAATATCCATATCCCCCACTCGTCACATACAAGTCTAAGTAACCATCGCTATTAGCATCAAAAAATAGGGCATCAGCATCACAATAACCCCTATCTTTTTCAAAAACCGCTTGATTAACTTCTTTAAAGCCTCCATTCTTTTGCTGTAAAAAAAGCCTGGCAGCACGACTTTCATCACCTCCAACATAAAGGTCTTCCAATCCATCTCCATTCAAATCCCCTTTTGCCATACAAGGTCCAACCACTGATAACTGATTGGTTAACAATGGCTGTCTTTTAAAATCATTAAAAGTAGCGAAAGACAAGGGCATATTCAGCATGGAATTTGCTAAGGCGAAAATCGTACCTGACTTTACTTGTTTGGGTGAAAATATAGGAAAAGCCGATTTTTCGGAAATAGTAATAAGTTGATTCTCATTAATATTCCGTAATATTTCAAATTTTCCGCTCAACCATTCAATCTTTACGCTATCAATTTTTGCTTTTTCCCCTAATCCAAAATGCAATATGGGAGAAACACTCGATTGATAACCCCTTGTGGGCATTTGCTCTGCAAATTGTAGCTTATCCCCTTGAAAAATGGTAAGTTTAGCCCCAAATCCACTTCTGTTAAGCCCTTCGCCATCCAACTTAACCTTTAAAAAACGATTTTTCCTTACATCCGTATTATTTTGATAAATGGATGCCGGCGTATTTATATTATTAACAATCAAGTCGAGATCGCCATCATTATCGAGATCGGCATAAGCTGCCCCATTGCTATTGAAAGGTTGATCTAAGCCCCATTCACTGGTTTTATTAGTAAAAGATAGACGACCCTCATTTTTGAATATATAATTTGTCACATTAGAGGAAGGAATTTTTTGCACCAATTCCAGAATATTCTGCCGTTGAATATTCCCTTGATTGTTTTGAATATAGTCGCCCATGTATTTCAGAAAATCAAGATTGGTATAATCCCTTAAATAACCATTAGAAACGAATAAATCCTTATGTCCGTCATTATCATAATCGGCAAAAAGGGGAGCCCAGCTCCAGTCAGTATTAGAAATACCGGCTAACTGCCCCATTTCCGAAAATGCTATTTTACCATTTATTTCCCCCTGATTCACATGCAACATATTTCTCATATATTGATATCCAAAGCCCACTTTAACATTAAAGTCGAATTTTTCATAATTATCCGGCGCCATCAATAATTTCTGCCTCTCATTGGATTCTGGAAGCATATCGAGGGTAAAAACATCCATTAAACCATCATTATTTATATCTGCGGCATCACTTCCCATTGAAAAATGAGAAGTATGGCCCATCATATCCTGAATTTCATTGGTAAAACCCCCTTTTTGATTATTGATGTATAAAAAATCGGGAATGGCATAATCATTTGACACATAAATATCTAACCAACCATCCCCATTATAATCGGCAATGGCAGCACCTAATCCGTACGATAAGGCAGCACTTTGAATACCTGCCTGCATTGTAATATCCTTAAAAAAAGGTTGCTTATTTGGCAACATGTCCTGTCTGAACAGTCTGGCTCCATTATTGGGGTCTTCTGTTTTAAGAATATCTGCGGTAGATGCTTCATCGAGGACAGGTAAGGACTGCGGATTATGGTTCAACAGAAACATATCCAAATCCCCATCATTATCGACATCAAAAAATGAGGCTTGGGTACTCGTTCCAAAACTATTGAGACCATAAGCGGCTGCCATGTCGAGAAAAGTCACTTCCCCTGAAGGAGAAACGCCTTGATTAACAAACAACTGATTGGCCCTTTTCTCAGGAGACAGATTTCCTGAATAGCAAACATAAATATCGAGCCAACCATCGCCATTAATATCCACCATGGTCGTTCCTGTTTTCCATGGGCCTTCCCGACCCGAAACTCCGGCAGACGAGGTAATGTCCTGAAACGCAAGATTTCCTTTATTCAAATAAAGTTTATTGCTCTGCATATTGCTGGTAAAATATACATCATCCAGCCCATCATTATTTACATCACCCACTGCAACACCACCACCATTATAAAAATATTCATACATTAACACGTTGGTATTCAGACCCTCTTGAATCACATTTTGAAAGTCTATACCAGAAACACCCTGATCAACAGGAGAAAAGAGTTTAAAGGAAGACGAAACTAACTTTTCGCTATCTTTTGTACAATGCAGAAGAAAGAGAGATAAAAAAATAAAAGGGATGAGTCTATTTTTCATAGGATAATCATTCTCAGAAGGAAAAGGGTAAATAATACGCAAAATAAGGTAAATATCAGGTAAAAAGAAGGGACACAACGACGATTCGCGATGTGTCCCTTAAAAAATTCAAGTAGTCAGACTAATCTGAATAATTAATATCCAGGATTTTGAACTAACTTATTGTTTCTATTCATTTCATCTCTATGTATAGGCAGGTAGTACATTTTGTCTAACCATGCTCTGTTTTCCTTACCCGGATCAATTTCAAACACCTTGTAAGTGTATGAGAAAGCGTTTGGATCGAAACGATAAGGATTTGGAATGGTAGCCCCAGCTTTTGCTACGCCGGTAACATTTATGCCATTGGCCTTTCTTCCTAGGGTAGTAGGCGCGATCATCCAGCGTCTGGTATCGTGGTAGCGTTGCTCTTCCAGATACATTTCCACCCGCTTTTCATTACGGAACCTTTGTTTAAGGGCATCTCCTGTTTCTGTTAAAGCAGGCATACCCGCACGGAAGCGCACTTTATTTAACCAAAGCAGTGCGTTGGCATGATCACCCAGTTCAATTAAAGCCTCTGCATAATTAAACACCATTTCTGTATAGCGTAAAATAGGCCATGGAATTTGCTGCCAGGTATTCTGGTCGATAATTGCTGGATTCGGATCTACGAATTTGCGGATATAATAGCCAGTATAGCTACCGTTCCAATCTTCCACAGAACTTTTACGTGTATCTAAACCAAAAACAGTGGTACCATTTGCCAGAATATACTGACCGGTTTGAATTTGGTTTGCCGGATCTTTAGAAGCAACGTCCGAAGTACGTGGTTTCCATGGCGCGCCTTCAAATAAGACAGAGGCATAAAAACGAGGATCTCTTCCGGTATAAGGAGCGGAAGAGTGTTCTGTTTTATTCCAATCAAATTTAGAACCATCCATCATTTCATAATCATCAATCATCAATTGGACAGGTGTATTACCCGCCCAGTTATGATAACCATTTGGGCCATTGAACAAACCTTGTCTTCCACCACCTTCTTGTTTGGCATTGATAAAATATCTACCTATGAGAATTTCCTTTTCACCTCCGTTTTTAGCTAAGGAAGCATTCATATAATTTGTAGTACCGTCGGCGGAGGAAACTGGATTTGTAAGATTCAATGCATATCCATATCCCGGAAGATCCAATACGGCTTTAGCAGCATCTCTGGCTTTTTCCCAACGTGCTTTACGATCACCGCTTACATAACCTACTAATTCAGGCTTTTCAAAACTACTTAACACAGAAGACTTTGATTTTGCCGTAGGCATATCATGAAGATCACTTGCTGCATAAATTAGTACACGAGCTTTCAAGGCAAGGGCTGCTGCTTTATTGGCACGACCAGCTACCATAGATTTACCATCGAGTAAAGCAGCCGCTTCATCACAATTTTTCACTATGAAATTCACACATTCCTCCCAGGTATTTCTTGGGGAAAGGAAATCGGAATCATTCAAAGTAAAAGGTTTATCAATAATTGGAACACCACCAAAATACCTTATCAACTGATGATAATAATAAGCACGTAGAAATTTAACCTCACCTTTCATCCTGTCCACAAGAACTGGATTTGTAAATTTAGGCGCTTCAAGATTGCTCAAAGCTAAATTACAAGCCCTAATTCTGAGATACATATTTCCCCAGCTTAGGGTGCCATTTATCCAACCCGGATTTGCCGGATTAGAACGAGATTCAGTAATTGTAGTAATATTTCTACCCGGGTGTGTAAAAATGGTTTCATCCGTTAAGGAAGCATTCATTTGCTCATCAAAACCACCGTTTCCAAAACCTGCATATATTTCAGAAACAAAGGCTTCAGCCAACGAAGCGTCTGTCCAGACCGTTGATTCACCCAACTGATCTAAGGGTTTTGTATTGACAAAATCGTCATTACATCCAAAAACAACCAGAGATAAAAGACCAAATATGATTTTCTTCATTTTTTTCATTTTTTTAATCATTAGAATGTAACGGTTAAACCTGCATTAACAATTCTCTGCTGAGGATAATATTGACCTGTTGCACTACTAGATTCTGGATCAAAAGTATTGAAATCACTAATAGTGAATAAGTTCAATCCATTAAAATATAGTCTTGCACTGGTCATTCCTGCTTTTTTAAATAACTTTTCTGGCAGGGTATAACCCACTTCCAGGTTTTTTAATCTTATATAATCAGTGCTTCTGAACCAATAGGTATTATTGCCAGAGAAATATTGGTCACTTCTATTGGCGATACGTGGATGAACGCTGCTTGGATTTTCCACGGTCCAACGATCATTATACATTTCAAGCAAATAGTTACCAATATTACCCATTTCACCTGGACTAACATACTGTTTTGCCCCTGCAGAACCCTGGAACAGAATATTAAGATCGAAACCTTTGTAACTTGCTATCAAACTAATTCCCCCTTGTAATGTAGGAATATTGTTGAAATCGGTACGAACCTGGTCATCTGGGGTAATTTTACCGTCCCCATTATGATCCTTATACTTCATATCACCAGGACGAAGGGTATTTACAATAGAGCTATAGCTAATTTTCTCAGCATTAATTTCTGCCTGATCCTTAAATACACCATCATATACGTAGGCCTGAACAGTGTACATAGGTCTTCCTGTAGTTCTTTGCCATTCAGGAGCACCAGGTGCTTCGTCCCAGAACAAGATTTTATTTTTTGCATAACCGCCATTAACGCTTATATTAAAATTAAAATCGCCAACACTGGTGCGATAGCCTATCAAGGCATCAAATCCTTTGTTTTCCACTTCACCAATATTTTGAGCTGGCAAAGTCAGACCTGTTGATTGAGGAACAGAGGCATTTTTAACCCAAAGAATATTGGTACGTTTGTTATTGAAATAATCAAGTTCGAAGGTGATTTTGTCATTGAATAATGCACCTTCAATACCTATGTTTGCGTTAGTTGCCACCTCCCAGGTAATATTTGGATTAGGAATTCTTGCTTCGAACAATGTTTTTGTTTCCACATTACCAAGAATGTAACTTCTGAATCCGTAGGTAGATAAATATTGATAGGTAGCAATTTGATCATTACCCATTTGGCCCAAAGAACCTCTCAGTTTCAAGTAATTTACCGCAGGAATAGACTGCATAAAATTTTCCTTTGAAATGACCCATCCTGCCATTACCCCTGGGAAAAAGCCATATCTGGTTTCTTCTGGGAAAATATCAGAGCCATCATAACGCCATAAAACTTCAAGTAAATATTTCTCCTTATAGTTGTAAGCTGCACGACCAAAATAATTTAGACGTGCTCTAAGTGAAGAAACACCCCCATTATTTTTTTCCAAATCACCCCCTGCGAACATCTGATCTAAAGCGGGAGAGATGAAATATCTGCGGAAAGCATTGAAGTTACTCGCATCAATAGTTTCTCTATTTGAACCAGCAAGTACGGTCACTTTATGATCCCCGAAAGTACGGTCATAGTTCAGGACACCACCTAATAAAATATTTAGCTGCGTGAAATTTCTTAAAGTAAGTCTTGGATCTGCAGGCCCCCTTCTGGCGGCAACCAGATTCGGTGTTACGCCATCAGCTGCAAACCCTGTTCCTCTTTCATAAAGCGTCCAGGGTGTTTCCCAACGTTTGTTGTTTTGATTTAATTTATCGATCGCCGCGTTACCTGTAAACACTAATCCTTTAATACCAGGAATTTTAATGTCTAACTGACCATTTGTCTGTATGTAATCTCTTTTATCATCATCATAACCAGTATCATTTGTTGTAATAACCACAGGATTTTCACCATTCTCGATATCTGGTCCCGGACGACCGTCAGGCCAGTAAGCAGGCTGTTGCGGCTTACCTCTCATCAACATCCTAAAGATAGCACCAGCTCCTTTTGTCGGGAAGAAACGATTTTCCTGACGTCCAAGCATACCTATATTAACATTAATAAATTCGTTTACCTTGGCATCAAGATTAAGACGTAAATCGTACTGCTTATAGCCTGTTGCAGAATTTATGTAGTTACCGTCCTGATCCTGGAAACCGAGAGAAGCCAAATATTTCAAATTCTCAGAACCCCCAGTCATTTGAAGATTATGACGCTGTTGTGGAGACCATCTTTTCAAAGTTTCTGCATACCAGTCTGTATTTGGGTGCGTCCATGGACTGGAACCATCCTTATATTTTTGGAAATCACTTGGCTGGAAAGGCGCTTTTCTAATCTGACCATTTGGACGGGTATAAGAACCCGTTGACTTATAAGCAGATGTAGCTGCTGACCATTCACTGGCAGGTAAACCGTAAATATCGAGATCATTCAGCATCTCAGTATATTGAGCGGCATCGGCCAATTTAGGTAATTGGGTTGGTTGAGAATAACCTTGATTAAAAGAATAGCTTAATTCAGGTTTACCAGCTTTTCCTCTTTTCGTAGTAATAAGAATAACACCATTTGCCGCACGCGCACCATAAATAGCGGCTGAGGCATCTTTTAATACGGAAATTTTTTCGATATCATTTGGATTAAGTCTGTCCAGACCTCCCGCTCTGGCAGGAATTCCATCGATAACGATAAGGGCATCGTTGTTATTCAAGGTATTAGAACCACGAATACGAATACCTGAACCATCATAACCTGGTTCTCCACTTCTATTTACCGCTACGACCCCTGCCATACGACCGGCAATAGAGTTAGACACGTTCATTGCAGGAGATTTAACCAAATCGGAGCCTTTCAAGCTCGATACAGCACCGGTAACGGTTTCCTTTTTCTGAATACCATAACCTACCACAATGACTTCGTCTAAAAGTAACTGATCGGCTTCCATGGTTACATCCAGTTTGGTGCGACCGCCCAGGGCAATTTCCTGAGAGGTAAATCCAGTGTAGGAAAACAACAAGGTAGCATTGGCATCGGGTACCGTCAGGGAATAGCTTCCGTCAACTTCTGTTACTGTTCCCTGCACCGTGTTTTTAACAAGGATACTCACTCCAATGAGTGGTTCTTTGTCCTTGTCTAGGACAATACCGGAAACTTTGACCTGAGCAAATAATCCCAACGGTAGAAAAAAGGCGAGCATACAGACTAGTTGCAAGACCTTTTTCATTGGTTTGTTTTTTTTCATTCGTTTTAAGTGTTTTAATTAAAAAATGTATAGTCAATACAAAGTAGCTATACTATTTTGAAATTACAAGAAACACTTAGAATTAATTTTGTTTTATTTATAAATACCATAATAAAATTCAATAGGGAGAAGGACTTACAGCTGTCCAGCCGCCATCTAAGACGAGCGTTTGCCCAGTGAGATGTTTAGCATTATCAGAAACCAGAAAAAGAGCGGCATTGGCAATATCCTCTACCGTGGCAGGTTTGCCCATTGGAGTAATTCTCGACCAGGTTTCAAGATAATCCTCATCCATTAGCGTCCTTTCGGTCAATGTTGCCCCGGGAGCCAAACAATTGACGTTTATATTATAGGTAGAAATTTCAGCGACCAGATTTCGGGCCAACAGTTCTATAGCTGCTTTGGTCATGCCATAAGCACCCAGATTTTTATGCGCCTGATGGGCAGTTACCGAAGATAGAAAAAGTAAGGTTCCCCCTGTTGATTGCTCCTTCATAACAAGGGTAGCTTGTTGGGCAAGAAAAAAGGTACCCCGCAAGTTCACTGCTAATACCTGATTGAAATCGGCTTCGCTATAGGTCAGAAAATCTCCAAAAAGGGTAATACCCGCATTGGCAATAGCGATATCGAGCCTGCCCTGTTCTTTTTTGATTTGTTGGATAAATGAGGTAATTCGTTCTACTTCACTCACATCGCCAGGCAAGGGAATACAATGACCACCGTCGGCCTGTAAATTTTCGGCTGAACGTCGTGCCAATGATTCATCGCGGTCATTTAAATAAACAACAGCTCCTTCCTGAACCAATTGCTTAGCAATTTGAAGTCCAATGCCTTGACCCGCACCAGTGATAAAGGCTACTTTCCCTTGAAAATTATTTGTCATTATCGATTAACTGATTTTAACAAATATCAACAATTTTCAATAACAATTTTCCTATTTCTCAAGATTGACATACAAATAATTGTCAAATTTTTTGCCAAACTTATGCACTACCGTGGTCTTACCCACTTGCCGGGCACCTCGTAAAATCAATGGCTTTCTACCCGGTTTAGCTGCCCACTTTTCTAACTCAACCTCTATTTGCCTGAAAAACATGTCTTACTATTTGATATTCAATCACTAATTTACAAATTTTAAATGGAAATGTTTCATTGTATATGTATAATTACCCTATTTTTGTATCATTGCATAGGTAAAATGTTAGTAATATTGCGTCATTGCATAGGTATAAATCTATACAAGCCAATAAAAAAACAAAGCTAAAAAGATTATTTTTCCCTAAAACGAATCAGGTTATTTATCATTCCCTCAAACAAAAAGACATGGAGGGGAAGCACAGCGAGCCAGTATAAACGGCCCATCATGCCGGTTGGTCTGAATGTAGCTGTTTGCTGTAAATATGATTTTTGATTGCGTTCTACTATTTTGAATTCGAGCCAGGCCTCCCCCGGCAGAATCATTTCCGCGTAGAGAAGTAATCTTTTCCTTGATTTATCAGCAGCTAAAACCCTCCAAAAATCGAGTGAATCTCCATTATGAATAATACTTGGATGCGTTCTGCCCCTTCTCAACCCTACACCACCCCATAATTTATCAATAAAACCACGAAACTTCCAAAGCCAGTTTCCATAATACCAACCTCTTTCACCACCAATTGACCATATATTGGTCAAAACGGTATCCTCTAAACCCGTAATTTCCTTCTCTTTAAAATCGGTATTGCACCCAAATTGGGGAACATTGGCATGATCGAGCAAATTATTATCCATACCACTACTTGCCAAAGCGTCTTTCCAGCTAGATACCACACTGTTTTGCTCAATTCTCTCAAAGGCGAGTTCCACGGCCTGTTTATAAGTCATAGGAGTGATGCCTAACAACTTTTGCAACCTGTTATCTCTGGCAATCACCTCAATCTTCATACTACTTACCAGATTAACGGCCAAAGGATAAGAAGTAGATGTAACAAAATATAGCCAATAAGACGATATTTTTGGGCTCATCACCGGAAGGGTAAAAATATATCGTTTCAATCCCCGGCACGCAGCAAACTGCAATAACATTTCTTTATAGGTAAGGATATCGGGACCGCCGATATCAAAGACCTCGTTAAAAGTTTCCTTTTTCATCATTACCCCTAAAAGAAAGCGCATAACATCTCGAACACCAATAGGTTGGCATTTAGTCATTAACCATTTAGGGGTAACCATTATGGGTAATTTTTCTACAAGATCTCTTATTATTTCAAAGGATGCACTGCCAGAACCGACAATGATACCCGCTCTGATGACCGTGAGTGGAATATTACCCGCAGAAAGAACGGATTCGACATTTTTACGAGACTTTAAATGGTCAGACAATTCGTCTTCATTCGCAATACCCCCTAAATAAACTATTTGCTTCAACTGAAAAGGTTCCACCAACTTCATAAATTGAACCGCCGTTTTCTCCTCCAATAAATCGAATCCCTTCGTTGTCGTTTGCATGGAGTGAATCAAATAAAAGGCAACATCAATGTTAGAGTATGGCAGAGGAGGCAGAGAATCATTTAAAAAATCAATTTCCAGGAAAGTTATTGACGGATGATTGAACGGCTTTTCATCGGGAATGCGATGTTTATCTCTTACACAACAGATTACTTCATGACCTTCGTCTAAAAGAAGTGGTAATAATCTTTTTCCGATATAACCTGTCGTTCCCGTCAATAAAATTTTCATTATACGATATTTTTAAGGGAACAAAAAATAAGGCTAAGGGTTTAAACGGAACCAAATCCGCCACCACCCGGCGTTTCAATATGAAAAACCGTTCCCTCTTCAATTTTTTTATTAAAAATACCAGGCATGTCCTGCTTCATTCCATCGGGAAATATAAAATATTGTTCTCCACACTGACCATTTTCACCCCCCATACAACCATAAGGAGGCACTTTCCTGTGTTGGCTGATGAAGGTAACGGAAAGAGGGGCTAAAAACTGAATTTCCCTGATGATTCCATCACCCCCACGTGATTTTCCAGCACCACCTGAACCCTTTCTGATTTCAAATTTATTTATCTGTACGGGATATCGACTTTCCATTTCTTCCAAATCAGTTAATCGTGTATTTGTCATGTGTTGATGAACTGCCGAGCGTCCATTGGCCGTTGAAGTAGCCCCTGATCCTCCGCCAATCGTTTCGTAGTAACCAAATTGATCATTTCCAAACAAGAAATTATTCATGGTACCTTGACTACAAGCGGCCAGACCTAAGGCCTTTAGCAAGGTATCGGTTAATCTTTGACTAATCTCCGTGTTTCCACCTACTACAGCGGGACATTCTGCTTCATTTTCAGAAAATAGCGGGTGCAACAAGCTATTTTCAGGTAATTTTATCTTAATTCCTCGCAAGAATCCTTCATTTAAGGGTAAATCGCCCGGACACAACAATCTTAGAACGTAAAGTACCGCACTGTAAACGATAGAAATATTAGCATTTAAATTATTAGGATGCGGACCATCTGTTCCGGTAAAATCGAAATTGTAATAATGATTTTCCTTTGATATTCTCACTTTTATACTTAAACCATCATCCAGATATTCATGAGCAAACAGAGGTTCCTGAATGACTTTATCTAAAATGGGAGCAATTTGTTGGTGAGCAAAATCCTGCACTTTTTCCATGTAATTGTGCACCATTTCTAAACCATATTGGTTTACTAGCGTCACAAGAGCCTGAGCACCATATTGTAAGGAGGCAATTCCGGCATGAATGTCAGCGAGGTTCTCCGATAAACTTCGGGTAGGATAAGTCGCGTTTTCGAGTTTTTCTATTAATTCCTCCCATTGCCAAACGCCATTTTTCGCCAGGTAAAAAGGAGCAATAACGACCCCCTCTTCCACAAGGAAACGGGCATCGGGCGGCATTGAACCTGGCGTTCTCCCCCCAATTTCAGCATGATGTGCTCGGTTTATCACGTACCCAATACGTTCTCCACGATCCGTAAAAACCCCTTGAATGAGGGTAATATCAGGCAAATGGGAACCCCCATAAGCAGGATGATTGGTAATAATCACATCTCCAGGTTTCAATGGCATTCGTTCGGAAACAAGGCGGGTACATATTCCTAACGAACCAAGATGGACAGGAATATGAGGTGCATTGACCAATAAAAAGCCATTGGGATCAACCAAAGCACAGCTAAAATCTAATCTTTCCTTGACATTTACCGAAAAAGCGGTCCGTTGTAGTTGAACGCCCATTTCTTCGGCAATGCTTTTAAATCGATTGGTAAAAAGAGTTAATGCTACCGACGCCATGGTCTGTTGATCTGTCTGATGAACTTCTTTTGCTTTTTTTAAGACGGCCAGGCCCATTTTATCTATACAACATTGCCAGTATTCTGGAATAAATGCAGAAGAAGTAGGCGTTAATAAAATAGCCGGTCCATCGATGGTTGCTCCCGGGTAAAGTTCATCTCTTAAAAAAACAGGATAATTGTCGTCTGAAAAAATAGCTTTTGAAAAATGATTTTCTTTCGGAAAATAAAGGTTTTGATTTTCTTTAATTTCAGGTTCGGCCTCATCTAAGGTAGATAATCTAACCATTATCCTAACTAATTCGATGGCTCTGTCAGCAGGAAAATACCCAAAAATATGTTTATACTCCTTTTTGAAAGCAGCTGACAAATCATTAAAATGAGAAGATTGGATCTCTAAGGCACTCTCTTGTCCTGAAAATCTAAGAAAATAAGAAATTTTCGGGGGCCCAATGTCTTCTGATGCCACTCCGGCTCGATGGAGATTCATTTTACAATCTTCCAATAACTCTTTCACCACCGATATAGAATGATTTTCAGCAGTCAGTAAAGGCATTCTTACTTCCCTTTCCGAAAACCTTTCTATACTGGCTTTTCCGATACCAAATGCGCTTAAGATGCCGGCATCGTAAGGAATCAAAACGGTATTTATGCCCAATAAGTCAGCCATAGCACAAGCATGTAAACCACCGGCACCACCGAAGGAAAGTAAGGGATAATCCTTCGGATTAAAGCCTTTGGATAAGGAAATGGACCGAATGGCATCGGCCATTTTTTCATTTCCAATTCTTTCCAAACCTTTTAAAACATCAACAGGATGGTGTGTAATTTCATAATATGAGTCCAGTTCCTGTAAGAGCTGAAGGAATTTTTCCTTTGCTTTTTCTGGAAAAATGGGAATGGAGAAACAGAAAGGATCCATTTTCCCCAATAAAATATTTACATCACTTAGCGTCAGGGGACCTCCCGCACCATAACAAGCCGGGCCAGGAAAAGCGCCGGCACTTTTGGGTCCAACCTGAAGTCTTCCATTTTCAAAATAACAAATGGATCCACCTCCGGCGGCGACGGTTTCAATGGCCAGAACGGGACTTTGAAGCTCCAGTTCATCTAAAATAGTGCTATACCGATAATCATATTGCCCGTCAAATCGGGCAGTATCTGTGCTCGTTCCGCCCATATCCAGGGTCAATGTTTTATTGAAACCTGAGCGTTTAGCCAGGGTTGAAGCGCCAACAATACCGCCGGCAGGGCCACTCAATAAACTATCCTTTGGATGAAAAAGGGCGAGAGGAACCAATGCTCCATCACTTGTCATTATTTGTAAAGTACTTTCATTGCTTCCAAGCAGCAAAGTACTTTCAATGCCTTTTAAATAGGACATCAATAAGGGTTTCAAATAAGCGTCAATCAGCGCCGTATGCATCCTCGGCAACCATTTTAAGGCTGAACTCAAGGCTGAGGAACGTGAAACATGAAGCAAACCTGCATCCAATAATGCTTTTTCCATTTTTTCTTCATGGAGCGTCATTTTATAGGCGTGGAGGAAAGAAATGGCCACGGAGGTATGTTTCGAACCTTTCAGAAAGCCCAGGACTTTATGTATTTCCTCTTCCAACAGTGCAGTAATAACCTGACCATCAGCAGATAGTCTTTCTTCCACCTCAATAACCCGGGTAAATGGAAGCCAGGGACTGGGTATATCCAATTGAAATAGGTGGGGTCTTTGTTGCGTTCCAATAATGGGTAAATCAGCAAAACCTTTCGTCACTAAAAGGACAACATCGGCGCCATTTTTCTCTAATAAGGCATTTGTCCCTTTTGTAAATCCCAATCGCAACTGAATAGGCGGCAGCAAATCTCTTAGCTTAGACCGAGTAACTAAGCGCATAGCTAAAACAGGCGCCTCTTCCCTTGCGGTAATTTCGAACTCAGCACCTTCATTTACCGAATGAGGCATATTATTCAGAAGGGTAATTTCACCTTTGTCAAGACGAGAACCAGTAATCTGGTGATATCCCCAATGAGGAAATGAAGGAAAGCAAAGCTCGTAGCCGTCGAAAATATCTGACTTAACTTGCCATTGTTCACTAATGAGCAAGGTTTTTTCATTTGCCAAAGCCTTTACTTTTCCGCGAAGGACCCCATTGCTCAGTACTTTAAGCCTGGTTTCCTCTCCCTCCGGGCTGGTAGCCAGACAGTCTGTGAATGTTCCTCCAGTATCAATCCAAATTTTCCAATGTTTCATTTGATGCTAAGACCTGATTAAATGGCTAAAAAACAAATCTAAAAAGAACCTGCGTATTCTTTCCTTTTATTTAGGTTGTATATTTACGCAAAAAAGGAGGATGTCTGAATCTGATCATGAAATGGTACCTGATAATGTTTTGCCCTGGTGGGAAAGTGCTTGTCAATATGACCAGGATGAGGATATTTATCATGCGGTGAAAATATTCAGACGCATAATTAAAGAAAATCCGGCGTGGATACCTCCCTACCTTCGACTGATTAACATTTACCTTCGCAGATCTGAATGGAAACAAGTGTATGCATTTAGTAAAAGAGTGCTATCCTTAGATGCTAGCTTAAAAGATATATGGTGGTATTTAGGCATTTCCGCCGAAAAAACGGGAAAATCAACGGTTGCCAAAAGAGTTTGGGGAAAATTTGGCTTACTTGAAAAGACAAAGGAGCTCATTTGCCTCAGAATCAAATATGATAGCAGAGCTGAATTGATTTGGGCATTAACCTGCGGACCAGCCAAAGCGCAAATTATAAATATTCCCTACCCAACCAGTAGATTATGTCATCAGGATATTGTATATTACCATAGAATTTCAACTGATTATCAAGTGGTAGGAAAAACGAAACACCCCATTTATGCTATTCTTTCAAAACAAAAATCTTCCTATTTCAACACCTACTCATGTATGTTGAGAGAAACGGTAGAAAAAGACCTTAAAAAACTGGAAAACTTATGCCATCAAGCTGGTTTAGGCTTTGAAATTTGGTCTAACAGTACTCGGGCGATAGATTTGGAAGAGGAAGAACTTAAGAAAGAATTTTATTTTATTGATAATAATTTAAATGAAGGTGAATTTTTAATTAGTATTGCGGCAAGAAGAGAGGATCAGGTGAGGGAGATATTACAAACATGGGAAATTATCACCCTCAAAAATTTTACAGATTTCAAGATCCATGAGAACATGGGGAATATTATTTGGTAATAAATGAAAATGAAACAGATTGTCATTGTAGGAGCAGGAGTTTCCGGTTTAATAGCCGCCATTAATTGCGAAGCGGCAGGTTTTAGCCCTATTTTAATCGATGCTGATAAGAAAATTGGTGGAAGAACCCAGTCCAACGAATATGAAAATTTTATTTTAGACAAAGGATTTCAAGTTTTATTAACCGAATATGAATATGTAAAAAAATATCTCGATTTAAAATCTTTACAATTAAAATACTTCCGTCCGGGCGCTTTTGTTTTCAGCAAAAAGAAAGATTATGAAATTTCTGATCCTCTTAGAGAATGGTGGAAACTCCCTGAAATGATTTTCTCCAACATCGGCACAATAAAAGATAAATGGCTTATTTTTAGATTATCCCAACATTTAAAAAATAAAAACGAGGAAGCTATTTTTAACGGAAGTAAGCAAACAACCTTACAATTTTTAAGAGAATATGGCTTTAGTGAACGAATCATTGATTTATTCTTCAGACCCTTTTTCTCTGGTATTTTCTTGGAAGATCGCTTAGAGACTCCCGCCACGATGTTCAAATTTGTCTTCGGAAAATTTAGCAAAGGTTCTGCTGCTATTCCTGAAAATGGAATCCAGGAAATTCCGAATCAATTATTTAAAAAACTTAAAAATACTACCCTTCTATTAAATAAGAAAGTGACGCACATTGGAGAAAATGAATTAACTTTCGAAAATGGTGAGGTTATAGCTTTCGATAAACTTATTTTAGCTACCGACCATAGATTAATTTTAGGAAACAACACAGAGGAGATAAAATATAATCATAGCATTCAATATTATTTCAAAACGGACAGACCTCTTTTGGGCAAAAAAATCGGGCTTATAGCTGATAACGATGCAGGAATGCTAGGAATTGCCGCTATTGGAGAATTAAAAGGAGTTAAAAATCCTGGAAATGGGTACTTGTTATCCATTACTTTAAAAGCGGAAACCATTAACGATCAGGTAGCAGCCTATAAAATGATTGATGATGTGAGGAAGTATTTTAAAGTCCCTGATTTACCCTTAACCTTT
Source organism: Saprospiraceae bacterium (assembly GCA_030728245.1). Lineage (GTDB taxonomy): Bacteria > Bacteroidota > Bacteroidia > Chitinophagales > Saprospiraceae > BJGN01. Next base: position 32,993 of record JANQZX010000011.1, read on the forward strand.
CTTGGTTTAAATTACATTAGGAGAGCTCTACCTGTTTGTGCAGATCTCTACTATAACAGACCCTTGTCTGACTTTGTATATAACGACCATATAATTCTTGCTGGAGATTACCTGTTAAATCCCTCCTTAGATGCGGCCATGCGAAGTGGTGAAATGGCTGTTAAAGCTCTATTATCGCAAAAAAGTTAGTTTTACTATTATAAATTGCCTTAAATACTAAACATTACTTATTTTTATCTCTTTAATTAACTAAATGAAAAATTTAGTTAATTTGCGTTTTATCATTTATAAATTAATAAGTATGAAATTTATGCGATTTACACTCACAGGATTTATGCTTCTTATTACCATGGCAATGACTGCCCAGACCATGGTAAAGGGAGTAGTCACTTCTGCTGACGACGGGGAGCCACTTATCGGCGTTACCGTTTTAGTGAAGGGAACAAGTTCTGGAACAGCTACCGATCTGGATGGCAAATTCGAATTAATGGCCAACACGTCCAAAGATGTGTTAACTTTCAGTTACACTGGTTTCACAGCGAAGGATGTGGCACTGAATGGTCAGACCATGTTGGAAGTTACCCTCGATGTTTCAGCCGCTCTACTTGACGAGGTGATTGTCACTGCTTTTGGCGAGTCAACCAGAGAGAAGTTTACAGGTTCTGCTGCCACTGTAGGTGCTGAGCAAATAGCGCGTCGTCCAATCACGAACATCAGTCAGGCTATTGCTGGTTCAGGCCCTGGTATTCAGGCAACGATTGGTGGTGGTCAACCTGGTTCCACTCCTGCCATTAGAATCAGAGGCTTCGGATCTATTTCTGGTTCAAATTCACCATTATACGTAGTGGATGGCATTCCTTATGATGCCAGTATCGCTAACCTTAATCCTGATGATATTGAGAATATCACCATTTTAAAGGATGCCGCTTCTACCTCCTTATACGGTTCCAGAGCCGCCAACGGGGTGATTATGGTTACCACTAAGAAAGGATCAAAGGGAAGTGGAAAGGTTAATATAAAATACACCAGAGGTACTTCTCAGCGTGGTTTACCTGAATATGACCGCCTCGACGCTGCTCAGTACTATCCAATGATGTGGGAGTCTTACAGAAATAGCTTAATGTCAAGAACGTCTAATCCTCTTTCTTTAACCGCAGCCAGTGCCGATGCATCAAGAAGAATTGTAGGTTTATTAGGCTACAATGCTTACAATGTTCCCGCAGGTGAGTTGGTAGGTACCGATGGGGTACTAAATCCATCTGCTCAATTAATCTTTAAGCCAGAAGACTTGAACTGGGAAACACCATTAATCAGACAAGGTGTTCGTAATGAATTAAATGCCAACTTTAGTGGAGGAGACAATAATTCAAATTATTTTGCCTCTTTTGGTTATCTGGAAGATAAAGGTTTCTTAATTCGTTCCGATTACAAGCGTTATAATGCGCGATTACAGTATAATAATAAGGTTAAGTCCTGGTTGTCAACCGGCTTAAATATGGCCTATACCAATACTTTCTCCAATCAGGCTGACGCCGGCGGAAATTCATCTTTTGTTAATCCATTTTTCTTCTCAAGAGGAATGGGGCCTATTTATCCAGTGTATGCTTATGATCCTAAAAATCCTGGTCAATATTTATTGGACGGAAATGGCGAACGTCAGTATGATTTTGGAAATATGAATGCGCTTGGACTCCCTAACCGCCCTCAATATGGTGGTAGACACGCTGTTGCAGAAACAGAACTAAATGAAAATTTCTTCCGCAGAAATTTATTTAGTGGTCGTACCTACGCAGAAGTATCTTTTTTGAAAAATTTCAAATTTAAAGTAAATGTTGGTGCCGATTATACCAACGTCAATAATAATACCTACGGAAACCCTATCATTGGTGATGGTGCTCCTGCAGGTAGAGCAACGGCTGAATTCACCAATCAATTAACGCTGAATATCAATCAGCAATTAACTTACAAGAAACAAATAGGTGCTCATAATATCGATTTCCTTTTGGGTCATGAAAATTATGATTATCGCGACAATTATCTTACTGGTTCTCGTTCACAACAGATTTTGGACGGAAATATTGAGTTAGTGAATTTTACTACTACGACAAATCTAAATTCTGGCGCCGATTTTAATCGTCAGGAGGGTTATTTCTCCCGTTTGAATTATGATTACGACAACAAATACTTCCTTACCTTATCAGCAAGAAGAGATGGTAGCAGCCGTTTTTATCAAGACGTTCGTTGGGGTAATTTCTTTGGTGCAAGTGCTGCATGGCAATTACACAGCGAAAACTTTATGAAAGATATTAAGTTCATCAACAATCTTAAATTGAGAGCTTCTTATGGACAAACAGGTAATAACGCAGGCATTGGTTTCTATGCATGGCAACCCTTGTATAACCTAGGTTGGAATAATGCGAACGAAGCGGGTATTATTCAGGGAAGTCTTGGAAATACAGCGTTGAGCTGGGAGTCAAATAACCAGTTTGATGCAGCCTTAGAATTTGGTATTTTGAAAAATAGAATTTCAGGGGTAATAGAGGTGTTCAATCGTGAATCTGATGACCTTTTATTCGCTGTTCCATTACCACTATCTACAGGAGTTGCCTCACAAACAAGAAACATTGGTGCCATGTTTAACCGAGGTATAGAGCTACAAATAGACTTAGTTCCTGTGAGAACGAAAGATTTCAGCTGGACACTAAGCATCAATTCTACTACTTACAAAAATGAAATCACCAGAATGCCGGAGAGTAATCCCGAAATAATTTCAGGTACTAAAAAATTAAAAGTTGGAAGCTCATTGTTCGATTATTGGTTAAGAGAATGGTATGGTGTTGACCCTGCCACAGGAAATGCAGAATATCGCGCAAATAACTTTGTAGCATCAAACTCCAGGATTAATGAAAAGGGCGATACTTTGACAACCAGTTTAAATAACGCACGCTTCAGATATAATGGTTCGGCTATTCCTGATTTCACGGGCGGTATAACTAATACTATTGACTACAAAGGATTTTCCTTTTCTGTATTATTTATTTACCAGATTGGTGGTTTTATCTATGATGCAAACTATCAA
>JANQZX010000011.1:36171-37245 GCA_030728245.1 Saprospiraceae bacterium
ATGCAGATTTTTATGAATGCTGAAAATCTTGCTCTTTGGAACAAGCGCAAAGGTATGGACGGGTTAGGTGATTTCAGTGGTGTAACTGGAAATACCTATTCTTTCTATCGTAATTTCGTAGGTGGATTAAACTTAACCTTCTAAAAATAAAAAGATGTTTAAATATAAATTATTATTTGTAACGCTGATTTATCTCAGTATTACATCCAATGGTTGCGAGAAAGATTATCTCAATACCACGCCAACAGGTAGTGTTGACGCAGGTTCAGCCTACGCAACAACTAAAAATGCGAAGGCTGCCATTAATGGTATTTATCGTGGATTTATTGTCAGATATAGAGGATCTCAAGGTTATTTTGGATACCCATCCTTAATGCTGATTAATGATATTCTTGCTGAAGATCTTGTTTTTTCCAATGCTTCCAATGGCTGGCATTTTAATGAACATAGATGGTTAACACATAGAAGTGATGTAGGAAATCTTTCTATCATGCCTTACGAAATGTACTATCGCCTTATTGGCAATGCGAATGTAGCAATTGCAAATATAGACAACGCTATTGGCACTCCTGCAGAAAAAAATCAAATCAAAGGAGAAGCTCTGGCTATACGTGCGTTCTCTTATTTTAATTTGGTTCAATATTACGGAAAAAGGTATGATGCTTCTAAAAAGCCAAATAGCACCCTTGGTGTTTCCTTGGTTTTAGAACCAACCAAAGAGGGTATTGCCCGTTCCAGTGTTGAAGAATGCTATGCACAAATTAATAAGGATCTTGATGAAGCTGCAAAATTACTAACTACTGCCCGTGCTGCGAAATCTCATTTTAATAAAAATGTGGTGAGAGGTATTCAGGCCAGAGTGGCGTTAGTTCAGCAGAACTGGTCAGCTGCAGCAGCATTCGCCGCTGAAGCCAGAGTAGGTGGTGGTGCATTGATGTCTATCGCACAATATCAGGATGGTTTTGCTGAAATTAATAATCCTGAATGGATGTGGGGATTTGACCACCTCGAAGATCAATCCACGTATTTTGGTGCATTTCACTCTTATATTTCCAGTAATTTCAACTCCAGTGT
>JANQZX010000011.1:37345-49275 GCA_030728245.1 Saprospiraceae bacterium
CCACGTATTTTGGTGCATTTCACTCTTATATTTCCAGTAATTTCAACTCCAGTGTTAATCGTCAGACACCAAAAACAATTAATAAGTTACTTTATGACAGGATTCCGTCGACAGATGTTCGCTCTAAAATGTGGGTAAAAGCACCTACAGCCTCAAATTCGATTGTTCCTCCAGGTGGTGTAAGAGCGCCTTATATCGTTCAAAAATTCCGCTTACCTGGTGTTCCAAGTACCAGTACCATGGGTGACGTTCCATACATGCGTTTAGCGGAAATGTTCCTTATCGAAGCGGAAGCTAAAGCTCGTGGTGGTGACAATTCAGGGGCTGCAAAAGCTTTGTTTGACCTTATTAAACAGAGAGATCCTGCTTACGTTACCTCTACACTGACTGGCGATGCGTTAATTGAAGAAATCATGTTCCACCGCCGTATTGAATTGTGGGGAGAGGGACATCGTTTCCTTGACTTGAAACGTCTAAATCAACCATTAAATAGAAACGGAATTGGACACAATGCTGCAGTTGCACTTATTTTTGATGTACCTGCTGGTGATGTACGTTGGGAATTCTTAATTCCTCGTAGTGAATTGGATGCTAATAAACTTTCAGTTCAAAATCCATTGTAAGCCATTTGCTTAAAAAATAAAAAAGCCGGACCTTTTTCGAAGGGTTCGGCTTTTTTATATTGTGACCCCACAGGGGTCAGGCGTGAAAAGTGCAATCTTTATTCATAGATGTTTTCTTTCCTATATAAAGGCAAAACTTGACATCTTTGTACTAATATTTTTAATGCATCCAGGCTTTATAAACAGCCTCTTTTTTATTTTCTCATCCCTATGATGACTCCAAATCTACCGGTTGTTCCCTTTTCATACCTGTGAGAAAAAAACAAATCATTATTCTTCACTGTACAAAAAGGGGAAAAAGCAATATGATTTTTCATTAATCCAGCATCAGACAAAGCCCGCGCGTTACAACCCTTTAAGTCAATAAAATATTTGCCTTTTTCTTTATCAAAAACATAAAATTCCTGATTAAAATATTGAGCGACATCCTCATCTACCTCAAAATAAGATTGACTGATACAAGTTCCCACGTAGGCGAAACAATCAGATGGTTTCGTATGAAAATGCAAGGTCATTTTATCCAGTGTTTTTTGTACTATGGCATTGGCAGTACCTCTCCAACCTGCATGAATGGCCGCTACTACTTCATGGATAGGGTCAAAAAGGAGAATCGGCGTACAATCAGCTACTAATATTTGTAGAAAAATATTTTTTTTATCCGTAATCAACGCATCAAATTCTTCAAAATACCCCGGTTCAATTACGTTTAACACCTCATTTCCATGGCATTGAAACGAACTGGCTATTTGATCTCTATTTATTCTTAAATCAGTATATAAAATTTCCTTATTCCGTTGAACGGCTTCCCTAAGGTCATTGGTAAAGGCACCCAAATTCAAACTGGCATAAGCCCCCTCGGAAGAGCCTCCCATCCGGGTACTTTCAATAGCCAGTAAATGGTCATTAAAGGAAAAAATTTCAATAGGTTGATATCTCATTATTTCTACAATTGAGGTAAAAATAATACCTTTATTTAGAGAATTTAATTATTCTTAACACTTAGTTTACAAATAAACCTTAGATTTCGGATATTTTAAGAGTGAAACTTACAATTGTTCCTTATGGATGTCTATATAATATTGGTAATTCTATTATTAGTACTTGCTTTTGCTGACTTGGTGGTAGGGGTAAGTAATGATGCTGTTAACTTTTTGAACTCCGCTATTGGATCTCAAGTTGCCTCGCGCAGAAACATAATGATTATTGCCAGTTTCGGTATATTAATAGGTGCTATGTTTGCAGGCGGTATGATGGAAGTAGCCAGAAAGGGTATTTTTAATCCCCAAATGTTCAATTTCCACGAGGTAATGATCATTTTTCTCGCGGTAATGTTCGCTGATATCATCCTACTTGACATATTTAACACCTTAGGACTACCTACTTCTACGACCGTAAGTATAGTATTTGAATTATTAGGTGCAGCCATTATTGCAGCAGTTATAAAATTGTCCAATAATGGTGAAAATGCGCAGGAAATATTTAATTATATCAACTCGAGTAGTGCCTTAACCATCATTTCCGGCATCTTTGTTTCTGTAGGTGTTGCCTTTTTAGTCGGTTTAGTAGTCATGTATTTAGTTAGGTTATTTTTCACTTTTAACCCGGCTACCCAAACGAAATATCAAGGTGTAATCTGGGGAGCTCTTTCTCTAAGCGGCATCACTTACTTCTTACTCTTTAAAGGCCTCGAAGGAGCTATTTTTATCCCCTCCTCTTTTGTTGCCTGGACGAAGCAAAACACTGCTGAGATGTTTGCCATTACCATCGGTCTTTGGAGTGTTATTTTATTTCTTCTTTCTAAGTTTACAAGCTTCCCCATTTTAAAAATAGTAGTATTAGCAGGAACTTTTGCCTTAGCTATGGCCTTTGCCAGTAATGATTTGGTAAATTTTATTGGTGTTTCTGTTGCCGGATTTGAAGCTTATGAAACTTGGAAAGCAAGTGGGGCTGCCGCCGATAGTTTATTAATGGTCTCGTTATCAAAAGCTTATCCCGCGCCTACTTTCATGTTAGTTATCGCTGGCATTGTAATGATTTTCACCTTGTGGTTTTCTAAAAAAGCGAGAACAGTTACTGAAACAGAAATTAGTTTGGGCAGACAGTCAGAAGGATTAGAAAGATTTTCATCGAACCGTTTCGCCCGGGGATTGGTTCGCTTAACATGGAAACCTAATAGAAAAAATAATAAAACGGAATCTTCAGGCTTTATTCAATGGGTAGAAAGTAGATTCCAGCCATACAAATTAAAAAACAATGAACAGGCGGTAGAAAATCCACCCGCTTTTGACCTGGTTCGCGCCTCCGTTAATCTTTCTGTTGCAAGTTCACTTATTGCCTTTGCTACTTCTTTAAAATTACCTCTTTCAACTACTTTCGTTACTTTCATGGTAGCCATGGCTACTTCCTTAAGCGATAGAGCCTGGGGTAGAGATAGTGCCGTTTTCAGAGTCAGTGGCGTCCTTAGTGTTATTTTGGGATGGCTTATGACCGCCTTTATTGCCTTGTGTGTTTCTGGGCTTTTCGCCTTTATTATGTTGAAATTTAATATGTTTGGTGTAGGATTTTTAGTAATCTTTACTATCCTTTTCATAACAATGACCATAAGATTTCACAATAAAAAAGAAAAGTCGAATGCCAAGATTCTAGAGTCTACCATGAAAACGGAAATTATTCCGGCAAGACAAATAATTAATAGTACCTCAGGTAGTTTAGCCGATAGTTTAGATGCCGTAGCAGAAGGTTTTGTCGCTGCCATTGAGGGACTATTAACTGAAGATAGGAAAAAATTAAGAGAAGCGCTTAAAGCCATGGAAAGGCTAGAAAAAAGCAATGAGGAATTCAAATATACTTTTTATAACTCCATAAGACGCATTCAGGAAGAATTGTCAGAAGGTAGCCGCCTTTATTTGATGGCCTACGATATAGAACAAGATCTGGTGCAATCAGCCGTCTTTGTTACCGAAACTGCAAGGAAACACGTGGAAGATATGTTGGGTGCATTAGATGAAGATCAGGCGCAGAATATTAGAAAAATAAGCCAGGATTTAAGCCTGTTTTTTAAAGATTGTTCACAAATTACCCGTAACAGGACTTATGTGCAGTACGATGAAATTAAGGCAAGAAAAAAACAGCTGTTAGAGGAAATTGAAAATCTGATTGCCCGCCAGGCTAAAGGTATTAAAAATGAAACCTATAGCGCCAGAAATAGTATCCTGGTATTCAATATTTTGTTGGAAACAAAAGACCTGATTTCTATTTCTGCCCGTTTGGTTAAAATGTATTGCCGTCTTGAAAGAGATTATCCTCAAATGGATTCTCTTTTCGTTATTACCTCTGAAGATTAACATCATTGCAAATGAGGGAATCGATGACAAATCAACTTTTTGATTTAAATTATACGCTTTTCCCTCATTTGTTTCATGATGAACCATGGCATATTTTAAATGTATTGGAAAATCAATTTGATGCCTTTATTTCCGCCCTTCCAAATACCTATTTTGAATGGAAACCTGGTGTTTGGCTTGAGGAAAGTGTGTCTATTGCAACTTCAGCATTTATTGAGGGTCCCGCTATTATTGGTTCTGGCACAGAAATAAGACATGGCGCATTTATTAGAAAAAATGTGGTCATTGGAAATAATTGTGTCATTGGAAATTCAACCGAAGTAAAAAATGCCCTCCTATTCGATGGGGTGCAAATCCCTCATTTCAATTACGTAGGTGATTCCATCCTAGGATTTAAAGCACATCTTGGTGCTGGCGCAATTCTCTCTAATTTTAGATTCGATGGGAAAAATATTTCTATCAGAATGGGGCATGAAAAATTTAATTCGGGTAGAAATAAAATGGGTTCCCTTATTGGGGATCATGCCGAAATTGGTGCTAATTGTGTTATCCTTCCTGGCTCTGTCATAGGGAAAAATGTCCAGATCTATCCCCTTGTTAGCACGGGTGGATTTATTCCCGCCCATACCGTAGTTAAAAAATCCATTTTTGGCTAAATAGGTAAATGCTCCTCCCCTTTTATGTTATAAGCGCTTTTTATCAACGATTCATTTTTATGAAAAATGAGTATATTTAACATAAAAATGATGCGCTATAGTGACATTGTAGGTCCTCCTGCATTCCCAACCTTCGAACCCGCTGAAAGATTATTGATGGGTCCCGGACCATCCCCCATTTATCCTTCCGTGTTACAATCTCTTGCAAAACCTACTTTAGGGCATTTGGATCCTCAATTCATTAAAATGATGGATGAGGTGAAGCAAATGACTCAATATGCCTTTCAAACCTCCTATCCTCTCACTTTCATTGTCTCAGCGCCTGGTTCTGCAGGTATGGAGACTGCATTTGTCAATCTGGTCGAACCAGGTGAAAAGGTAATTGTTTGCAGAAATGGGGTTTTTGGTGGACGAATGGTGGAAAATGTGCTTCGCTGTGGTGGTATTCCTGTCATTATAGATCAGGAATGGGGAAAACCTGTTGATCCCGATAGTCTGGAAATTACTCTAAAAGCTAATCCTGATACAAAAATAGTGGCCTTCGTTCATGCTGAAACTTCTACAGGAGCTGCAAGTGATGCCCAATTAATTTGTGAAATCGCTACTAAATATCATTGCCTGACCATTGTGGATAGTGTAACCGGCCTGGGAGGTATTCCCCTGTTTACAGAAAAATGGAATATCGATGCCATTTATTCCGGAAGTCAAAAATGCCTTTCTTGTATTCCTGGATTATCACCTGTCGCTTTTAGTCCGCGCGCTGCTGAAAAAATTAAAAACCGAAAATCAAAAGTCCAAAGCTGGTTTTTAGATCTTAATCTGGTGATGGCCTATTGGGAAGATGGCCTGCAAGCTGGGCAGCGTGCTTACCATCATACCGCTCCCGTAAATAGTTTATATGCCTTGCACGAGGCTCTTCGCCTACTTTGTCAGGAGGGTTTGGAAAATGCATGGAACAGACACAGAGAAATGCATCTACTTCTATTAGAAGGTTTGCAAGATCTTGGATTCACCTTCCTCGTTGATGAACCTTTCCGCCTCCCTCAGCTCAATGCCGTTTTTCTTCCTTCCGGTATTGAAAATGAAGCAAACCTTAGAAAAAAACTCCTCCTCGAACATCAACTGGAAGTGGGTGCCGGATTAGGTGCCCTCAGTGGAAAAATATGGCGGATTGGCCTCATGGGCTATGGCGCAAATAAGGAAAATGTGGAGCAATGTCTTAACGCTATAAAAAAGGTAATCTGACCTACGAATCTGTAACCATTCTTTGAATCAGGATTTACAGGATTTCGAGGATTTTTAAGTGGAGGACGTCAGTTGCGTTGGTGCGTGCCGCAGCGTATAGGCTACTTATTCATCATCCATAATTTTCATTGGAGGTAATAATCATCTCGTCCAGTAGCCCTTTGGTTTTTCGTCGATGCGATTCTCGCAGCGACGAAATATTATTCCAGGGGTGCAAATTTCATTTAACCACAAAATCAAAACGAAGACGTTATCGTTAATCCTCGAAATCCTGTAAATCCTGATTCAAAATTCCAATTACAGGAAAATAGTCCACTGAAAATCACATTCGCAGCACAACTCATTTCCAGGCATTGCTACAAGCTGAATTTATCCTATAAATCCTGATTCAACCCCTTTTATTCTATATTCAAAGTGGCTACAGCACCCGCGTCCAGTGCCATAGGAAAATGATTTCCCTTATGATTCACGTAAAACACTTTTCGTTCCAAAGAAATATTTTGCATGACCAATACGACGTTACCTGTAGGACCTGAAAAGGCAACTTGTTCTATATTAGCAATACCATTGCTTTCAATACGTTTAAATCCCGGCCTGACAAATGGTGCAATCTGACCTATAATGTAATAGGCAGGATTTCGGGTTACCTTATCGCCGTCGATAGTTACCGCACCTAAACATTTGGTGCAGCCTCCTCTATCTGTATGTGGCGTATAATCGCTATTTGAGGTAAGATTCCATTGCAGTACCGTTTTTGCCCAATTATTTGGTCCACCAATGACCAGATTCCGAACATGCCAGCTATAATCGCCTGCAAAATTTCCTGGTCCACCAATCCATTGCTCTGTAAAATATAAGTTTTTTGTAGGATGGGCATCATGTACTTTACCTAAGGCATTAATCTCCCCTTCATATAGGTGAAAAGCGGAACCATCTATAAATTTTGCTGCTTCAGGATCGTTTAATATAGAAATAGGGTAATCAGGTCTATTCGCGTTATGATCGTAAATGATAATCTTAGTATTGATATTATATTTCTCAAAAATGGGCCCCAAATGCGCTTTTACAAATATTTTTTGCTCCTCGGCCAACATTAGGAGACTTGGATTATTCCCAGGATGTAAAGGTTCATTTTGTATGGTTAATGACGAAATATCTATTCCATGGTTACGCATGGACTGAATATATTTAACTAAATACCGGGCATAAACATCATAATATTCCGGCAATAAACGCCCTCCTCTGCTGTCCTGATTATCCTTCATCCACGATGGAGGTGACCAGGGAGAGCCCATGAATTGTATAGCTGGAGAAATAGCCAAAATTTCCTTTAATATGGGAATGAGATATAAGGAATCGTAACCTAATGAAAAATTCTGTAAGGCAAAGTCCTGCTTTCCCTTTGGTAAATCAAGATAGGACCAGGGATATTCATCTAAATCGGAGGCACCTACACTGAGCCTTAAATAACTAATGCCAATCTCCCCTTTTTCCGTCCCAAATAATTCTTTTAATAATTTCCCTCTCGCACCTTTCTCCATTTTTGACAAATGCATAGCACTTCCACCGGTTAAAGTAAAGCCAAAGCCGTCCATTTCCTGATACGTTTTTGAAGGATTAAGATGAATCACCTGACTATTTGTTGGAACCTTGTCACTTGCCAACAAGACTTTCGGAGCCAATAATTGTTGCTGATCCATGGTAGTCAGATACATGGTAGCTTCATCAATCGTATCCTTCATTAATCCAATAAAACTAAAAATCAGTAAAGTGAGCATCTTTCTATTTTTTTACAGCCAATAAAGGCATTTCAAACCATGCGAGAGGGAAATAACTTAATTTTTTGCAGGAGTGATCACAATATTGCGATACTCCACAGGTCCATGATCTCCTTGCAGATAAATAGGCCCAGGTTCCCCTTCATTGCTATCAAGGGCCCCTCCGGTAATACCCGGAATTTCCTGATTACAAATAATCGTTTTGCCATTCGCCACTACCGTAATCATTCGGCCAATAAGCGTAATATCATAAGCCTGCCATTCTCCTGCCATTTTTGCAGCCATTTCCGTCGGAATGATAAAGCCATAAACAGCACCAAACTCATCCACTAAAGGAGATTTTCCATAACTATCAGACACCTGAACTTCATACCTTCCGCGAAGATAAATACCACTATTGGACTCCTTAGGATAACGAAACTCAATATGTAATTTAAAATCTGAAAACTTATCCTTGGTTACCAGATTAGAACCAGACTTTTCACTGGTTAAAATACCATTTTTAGCCATCCACTGATTTGGTCCCATCGCGTACCAGCCATCGGTATTTTTACCATTAAAAAGAGTCACCGGACTTCCCCAAACAGGTGGCGTTGTTCTCACCAAAGAAGGAGCTCTCACGCCAGTCCAGGAATATTTTTTCCCATCGCATGAGGTTATAGTGCCCGATAGGCTCCCATTATTCAACGAACCCTCTAAAATAAAATCATTATCACCGTCTTCCCATTGAGGTGGAATGGAGAAATTTAACTTACCATCCTTGAAATTTATTTTTGACACTGGCCTGGCACTGCCCGATTCACTTACAAAATAACCGACCAGGGTTCTATTCCCCGAATGCCTGACGTCCAGCCAGGAGGGTACTTTTTTATCGCCCTTATCTACGGTTATATCCCAACGCCCTTCAATGGCAGGATCACCAAAAAGAAATGGATTTCCATACACGCGGCCCGAATAGGTTAATAAAATTATCCCTATCACAGCTAACTTAGTCATCATTTTGTTCATTGTTTCAATATGTTTAGTTACGATGAACAAATTAATAAATTTATCAGTAAAAAGCTGTGATTTATCCTTTGAAAACTAAAACAAAGTTTTTTTTGGTATCCTTTCCCGAAGGATTATTGTTTTAAAATTATTTATTCTATTTATATAATTTTTTGTTTATATTTAGTAAAATTCTTTAAAAAAATAAACTTAGCATTAAAACTGGGAGTAATTATATATCCGCCTGAAATTTCGGGCGGATTTTTTTTTGACAAGGTTGTCAATTTCAATGTCCGTTTCTTTACCCCCTACATTTGCATATAAAATAATAAAAATGCAAAACAAGACAACTTACTATCAATTCATTTTAGATGCCAGCGGTTCTATGTCGAACTGCAGACACGAGACCCTTCAAAACTTAAATCTTCACTTAAAAACCATTCAAAATCTTCAAAAGGAATTCTCCGAACAAATTTTCAAGGTATCCTTAACCCTTTTTAACACCCGATTACACCAAAAATGGGCCTACAAATCACCTCTCGATATTGAGCCCCTTACTTTAGTAGAATATTTACCCGAGGGAAGCACGGCATTACTGGACGCTATAGGCACACAGATTCACGAAATTCAGCATAAATTTGGAGAACAGCTGGCCTCTGATGAAGCTACCGTCGTGATGGTTATCTTAACAGATGGAGAGGAGAATTCCTCCAGGTTCTATGATTTTCCCTTTATTTCCAAAACCATTAAAGAATTGGAAAAAACAGGACAATGGACGTTCAGCTTTTTGGGTACTGATATAGACGCTTTCCACGTTGGAGAAATGTTAAACATCAAAAAGGGAAATACCATGCAATTTGATAAAATGGAAATGAACAAAACCTTCAGCCGGGTAGATGACAGCTTGATGACCTATTTCTATAACAAGCAAACTGGAAATTACAAACAGGATTTTCTACATCCAACGGACGAGAATATTTAACATAAAAAAAACAACCATATTATGAACGTACATATCATCCGCGATGAACACTGCCCTTTGGCGGTGTATCAGAATGTCTTTGACAAATTAAGCAAATCCGCTGGCCTCATACGCTTTATCAAATCAAAGGATGACGCCTTAATTCAAGATGACACGGATGATATGTTCGGTGAAAGGGAGGAGGAACCAATGAATAAATACCATTTCCTTTCCTTCTCCCAATTATACGATATTTGCGAAAAGTACAGGAAGAAGTACAATATTGATACAAATGATCATGTTTTTCTTCTTTCTGGTGCAAATAATTATCAAAATTGGTTCAGTAATATGGATCACGAGAGAAATAATTATTTTGTACAAGTAACTGAGTGGGAATTATTTTTTGGTACTGAAATAGAGGTTTCATTCATCCTCTGCTATCAAGTGATGGCTTGGCTACTCAAAAGAAAAATATTTTTCTCTGAATCTCAGGTAATGGATGCTGTGCATACCAAAGCAAGAGGTTGTATGATGGACTTTTGCCAGAATAAACGAGATATTACCTTGAAAATCAGAACAGCAGATCTTTGCTCCGATTGTCTGAATATCATAAAATCAAAGGATGTTCCATTTAATTTTTTAAATCAGGTTTTCTCTTTATGGGAGGAAATTAGAAAAAATATTATTTTCCGAGAAAGGGCAGAATTCCTTAACAGAACGGGAAGGATGATTATCAACCCTCCCAAGAAAACCCTTTTCTTTCCCGATTATGGAGAGATTGTTGTCAAGCTCCAACCAAAACAAATGGCCTTTTATCAACTGTTTATCAGTGAACCTACTGGAATAAATATGAACAGTCTGATAGACCATGCCAAGACCCTAAAAGATTATTATTTTATAATAACCGGAAATGATGACATTGCTGCTATAGAAAATATTTATGCGATTAATGATAATGTGGCTTCACAACTTTTATCAAAAATAAACAAGAAACTGGTTGATAATTTAGGCGAAACACTAGCATCCTATTACACCATAGAAAAAACCATGAATGAACCACATAAAATACGGATTAACAGGGAATATGTTACCCTTTTGCCCTGATATTGTCGGTTACAAAAACGGAAAAATACCCAGAAACGTTAATCCCCCAGCTATAAATCCAGTGAGGGCTAACCAGGTAATGTTTTTAAAATACCAGATAAAGTCTATTTTTTCCATGCCCATGGCCGCAACGCCTGCGGCAGAGCCAATGACAAGCATGCTGCCACCTGTTCCCGCTGAATAGGCTATAAATAACCATAGTTTACTATCCATTGGAAATTGATCCATTGGGTACATACCCATCGTGGCCGCAACTAAAGGGACATTATCAATGATAGCAGAAAATATGCCAATGAGGAGAATAACCAGATCCTGATTGGGTACTATCTGTTGAAGATGCATAGCCATATTCATTAAAAAGCCCGTTTTTTCACCGTTTAGTGCTATCACTGCAACCGATTCCAACGCTCCTACTCCCAAAAGAATACCCAAAAAGAATAATATACTGCTCATTTCAATCCTTGACAGGGCATGAAGAGCGCTGAATAAATGTTTGTTATTCTTATCGAATTTTTCCTCCGGATGAATATACTCTGAAACCAACCACACTATGCCTAAAGAAAGCATCATACCCATGTAAGGAGGTAAATGAGTGAACGTTTTGAAAATGGGAACAAAAATAAGACCTCCAACACCTATGATTAACATCGTATTGCTACTGAGTAATTTTTCGGTATGACTTGTTTTATTTGTCAAGTTACTATCTGATGAAGATAAATTACCTTTCATGCCTTTCAAAAAAGAAGCAAAAATCAAAGGGACGACTAAAGAAACAACAGATGGAATAAGCAGAAATATAATCAAATTCAGCGTACTTACCTTCTTTCCAATCCAGAGCATGGTTGTAGTTACATCGCCAATAGGTGACCAGGCACCTCCAGCATTAGCCGCAATAATAATTATAGAAATGTAGAATAATCGATCCACCTTAGATGGAACCAACTTTCGCAACAACGATACCATGACGATGGTCGTCGTAAGATTATCAAGAATGGCGGAAAGGAAAAAGGCAATAAAACTGGTTATCCAAAGTAGCTTAGTCTTATTTTGCGTTTTAACCAACTTGGTTATTACGGCAAATCCTTTGTGCAAATCAACTAATTCAACAATGGTCATCGCGCCTATCAGAAAAAATAAAATTTCTGCGGTTTTACCTAAATGATGTAGTAAAACCTCATCTAAAGAAGCAGTTTGATGCAAATGATCCAGAACTTCAAGGTTTCCTATAGAGA
>JANQZX010000012.1 GCA_030728245.1 Saprospiraceae bacterium
ATAAACCTACCCAGGCATAGTTGGTCTGACCTCTATTTTGCTTGGCAGGGTTCTATGTGGCATTAACAGTAAATCGACGACCATTTGGCCCATGTCTTCTGGTTGAATTTTCCAATGATCAGCGTCATTGGGCGTATGATTGTTAAAATAGGTGCTAACGGATCCTGGCATAATCGTAGTGGTTTTTATACCATGTTTTCTCACGTCGAGCATGACGGCTTGAGTGAAACCAACCAATCCAAACTTACTGGCATTATAGGCGGCACCTGCGGCAAAAAAATTGGTGCCGGCAAGACTTGCTATGGTAATTAAATATCCCTTACTTGCTTTTAAAGGATCTAAGGAAGCTTTAACGGTATTGAAAACACCTGTTAAATTAATATCTATCGTTTCGTGCCATTGTTCTGGTGTCAAAAGGCTGATATCGGCAAAATGTCCGACACCTGCATTGGCAATCACCACATCCAGTTGCTTCCATTTATCCATAATCTGTTGAACCGCTGTTTGTTGGTCGGACAAAGAACGAACGTCACAAACAATACCCAGGGCGGCGTTATCTCTTATAGCGTTCAATTTCTTTTCAGCTGCCTGCACGTCTGCTTCATTTCTGCCGGTGATACAAACAAACATACCAGCTTCAACCATTGCTTCGGCAACACCTAAACCAATGCCTTTATTTCCACCGGTAATAAAGGCAACTTTCCCATTTAATTTTTCCATATTCATCTTTTTATATCCTTATTTTAAGGCAAAACTACTTGCCCATTCAATCCATGGCGTGGCTAGTAAAAATATGGTAAGATTGGCCAGAGTGACAATAGCACCCTGTTGATAAACCTCTTTAGGTGTTATATAACCACTTCCTACGAAAAATACATTACAAGAAGAACCCTGAGGTGCCAAGGCGGCAAAATAATTAGTAGCAAAAGAGAGGCTGAAAGCCATTAAGGCTACTGGCACACCCGCTGCAAAAGCAACCTCGAGAAACACACCATATAATGCAAGCATGTGAGCCGTCTGACTTACGAACAAATAATGAATAAGTACGTAAAGGACGGTCAATAACACGTACACTTGAAAAGTAGATAAGGTTGTAATTTGTCCTGATATTTTTTGTCCGATAATACCCATAAAACCCATGGCGTTTAATGAACTACTCATCATATATAGTATAGCAAACCAAATAAATGTCTCTAATGCTTCTCCTCCTTCTTTTCTTAAAATGGTTAAAGGGAACACATTTGAAATGATAAGGACAGCCAACCCTGCCAAACAGACAATGGCCAGATTCAATCCTAGGGGTGTGGCTAATACCCATCCAAGAACCATAAATATAAAGGTAACGGCTGTTATCCATTCTTTTCTACCCATTGGACCCATTTCCTTCAACATGACATCGGCGGCTACTGGAGCCTCTGGCGTTAATTTAGCTTCTGGTGGAAATGTTTTGTAAAGTAACCAGGGCAAAAAAACCAAAGCGACTAAACAGGGTAATGAACTGACTAACAACCAGTTTGAAAAATCCATAACTACATTATATTTTGCGGCCAAACCGGCACCGATAGGATTTGCTGCCATGGCAGTAAACCACAGTGCCGACGAAATAGTCAAACTGGTAATAGAAACCATCATCAGATAAGCTCCTGTTTTCTTGCGGGTTCCCTTTTCAACATTTGACCCTGTGTCCATGGCCAATGATAAAACGATAGGATACAAAACGCCCGACCTCGCGGTATTACTTGGTATGGCAGGGCCGATTAACACATCCGTCATCGTTATACAATAGCCCAGCTTTAAGGTGGAATGACCAAATTGCCTGATAAAAATGAGGGCAATCCTTTTGCCCAGTCCAGAATGTATGATCGCTTTTGCCACCAAAAAAGAAGAGAGAATTAAAATCATGAAGCTTTCCGAAAAGCCTGAAAATGCCTTTTCCGGAGAAAGTATTCCTGAGCTGACCGCAATAACCATAGCTATGATAGAGGCCAAAAAAATAGATAACACTTGGGTAAGCACAGCGAATATGGCGCATAAAAACAGCAGAAAAAGCCGCCAGGAGGGTTGCGAAAATTCCCAGGGAGGGGTTAAAAACCATGCCCAGAGTCCAAAAATAAGAATGCCCGCCGAGAGCAAAATTTTGGTAGTGTTCGCTATTTTCATCTTTTAAGTTATTACAATGACTGTATTAATATACAAATTTCTAAAAATAGTGCTTTTATAGTAACTTGTATATGCTTTCACCTGTTAGAAATAAAAGAAAATATGCTTATGAAAAATAGAATACTCTTATTTGCTTTCACATTGTTATGGAATGTATTAGTTGCTCAAACCAATCCAGTAGATTCAACCGTCAGTGTTAAAATTGAGAAATTCAATGGTACAACCTATTTGGGGAAAATTATTTCTGATGATGGCAGAGAGATATTATTGGAAACATCTAATATTGGTAGAATATATATTCCAAAAAATGAGATAAAAACGATGTCCAGTGAAAAAACCCATGAACTGAATATCCCGGGTAAACCGGCAGAATATTTTGCCTTTAACACCCGATATGCCTTTACCAATAATGCGTTGCCCATAAAGAAAGGTGACCATTATGCGTCCATTTCATGGTATGGCCCCGAAGTACATTTTGCCGTTTCTAAAGGATTATCAGTAGGTGTCATGTCCACCTGGCTTGCTGTACCCGTGGTTCTTGCCATTAAATATACCCTGCCGTCAAAAAATGAAAAATTACATTTTTCTATCGGTTCATTGTTGGGAAGTAGCAGCTACGCCAATAATTTTAAAGGTTTTGGCGGACTACAATGGGGAACCGTAACGTATGGAAATACGATAAATAATCTATCCTTTTCTTTGGGCTATGGCTATATAAAAGTAGGTGACATGAGCAGTGTCGCTGTTCCGGGAACTTATGTGTCCCCGAATTACCCCATGTACAACAACGAAGAAAATCCTCTCAGGGCTTCGCCTATCTTTTCTTTCGCTGGGATTGTAAAGGTCAGTAAAAAGGCATCTTTATTTTTCGATTCCATGATTTCCATCAGTAAACAGGAAAAAACCTTTACCGCTTATGAGGGAGGTTTTGACCCCCAAACCGGCAAAGAAAGCCCGTTTATTACTAAAGTAACGAGGGAAAATTTATGGACTTCTGCCTTTATACTAATGCCTGGAATGCGTTTTAAAATAAAAGAAACACAGTCGTTTCAAGTTTCTTTAGCGGGAATAAGTGTATTGGATAAAAATGAATCATCGTCATTTCCATTTCCACTGCTACATTGGTATTTTAAATTTTAGAAAAAAAAATGCCGGCTCTACCCCCCAGTGGAACCGGCAAAAAAAATCCATTCAGGTTTATTCTTAAAGTTATTCTTTTTAAAAAGTCGGTGGGCATCGGACCAATGCGTCCCCCCAAAGATGATCTTGAGCCCACCTAAAAAAGTAATTCTTACCCCTGTAATTATCAGGAGAATCATAAAAGTCCAAAATGGGACTCATACTAAAATAAAGTGGTATGTAGATATGGCTCAAAGACTCACCGCTTGAAAAGCGCAAGTAGTTTCCGTAAATATAATATCTTGTGTAATAGCTCTCAAAAAATAAAAACCAAAACTACATTAAATTTTCATAAAAACAAAAATATAAATAAAAATAAATACTGTCAGGAATGGCCTATTGCTTGACAAAATGGCAGATTAATCAATGTGGCATATTGTTTGACAAGGTAAATTAACCAAAAAATTTTATTATGCAACGCGGTAATATATCTGTACAGACGGAAAATATTTTTCCAATTATCAAAAAATTTCTCTATTCCGACCAGGAAATTTTTCTACGGGAATTAATTTCAAATGGTGTAGATGCCACTACAAAATTACAAACGTTAAGTAGAAGGGGAGAACTGAATAGTGACACGGGTGAAGTAACCATTGACATTATTCTTGATGAGGAAAAAAATACATTAACCATCCGCGACCGGGGTATCGGTATGACGGAGGAGGAAGTAATGAAATATTTGAATCAGGTGGCTTTCTCCAGTGCTCAGGAATTTATTGACAAATACAAAGATGATGCAAGCATCATTGGTCACTTCGGATTAGGTTTTTATTCTGCCTTTATGGTGGCAACTAAAGTAGAAGTGGACACATTATCATGGAAAGAAGGTTCTACCGCCGTTTTATGGTCCTGCGATGGTAGTCCGGAATATACGCTTTCTGAAGGGTCAAGAAAAGAAAGAGGTACCGATATTATCCTTCATATTGGCGATGACAGCAAAGAATATCTGGAGAAAAAGAGAATAGATGAATTGCTTGAAAAATACTGTAAATTCCTGCCTATTCCCATTCGTTTTGGTAAAAAGGATGAATCCAAAACAGAAGGAGAAGGGGAAGATGCTAAAACTGAAACCATACAGGTTGACAATTTTATCAACAACACCCAACCTATCTGGAAAAAATTACCAGCAGATTTAAGCGACGAAGATTATCGCAGTTTTTATAGGGAACTCTATCCTATGAGTTACGAAACACCTCTGTTTTGGATTCATTTGAACATAGATTTTCCATTCAACCTTACCGGCGTTTTATATTTCCCTCATTTGGGTAATAATATAGAAATACAGCGCAATAAAATACAGCTTTATTCCAACCAGGTTTATGTAACAGATAATGTAAAGGAAATCGTACCGGAGTTTCTTACCTTACTTCACGGGGTCATTGATTCACCTGACATTCCGCTAAACGTTTCAAGAAGCTATTTACAAGCTGACAGTAATGTGAAAAAAATAACTGGTTACATTACCAGAAAAGTGGCTGACAAACTTTCAGAATTATTCCAAAGCGAAAGAGATAATTATGAAAGCAAATGGAATGATCTTAGCATATTTGTTAAATATGGTATGATCTCTGATGAGAAATTTTACGAAAAAGCAACGACTTTCGCCCTTTTCAAAACACTGGAGGGTAAATACAAGACCATTGACGAATATATTGATAGTGTGAAAGCACTTCAAACAGACAAGCATAATAAGATTATTCTTATCTATTCAAATGACAAGGAAGCGCAATATGTTCAAATTCAGTCTGCAAAAAACAATGGTTTCGACGTACTTGTTATGGATCAGGTTATTGACGCTCATTTTATGCAGCAACTTGAGTATAAGCAAGGAACGGTTACTTTTGTCCGCGTAGATTCTGATACAACAGATAATCTGGTTCAAAAAGAGGAAAAGAAAGAATCTGTTCTGTCAGAAGATCAGGAAAAACAGATTAAAGAATGGTTTACTGCCAATTTAAATGATCCGATGTCAACCCTGGTGACCAAAGCACTTAATCCGGAAGATTTGCCTGTTCAGATTACCAGACCAGAGTTCATGAGAAGAATGAAAGAGATGCAGATGATGCAAGGTATGAAAATGGATGGCTTTCCCGATTCTATCAACGTGGTCGTTAACACGAATCATAAAATTATAAACGAGCAGATATTAAATCAATCGGATGAATCGGCCAGAAATGAAACGATGAAGTACCTCATTCAAATTGCAAAACTCCAGGCTGGCATGTTGACAGGTGCCGAGTTGAATGCTTTTGTGAATAAGAGTATAGATAATATTTAATATTTCTTACATTAAAAAAGCCGTTGTCTTATGTTTAGGACAACGGCTTTTTATTTTCACCAACTTATTTATTAAGGTATTCTGGCGGTTTGAATAATATGTTCCAATTGCAACATTTTATTTCTTTTTGTCTCTCCGGGAGCATATAAGAAACCGTCTATGAGGACAATTTGATTTGTTTTAGGGTTGTGAATCAGGTAACAAATAAATGCCCCAGCCATATAATCGTTCTCTATTTCCCATATACCTCTACCCTCGAACGCATATTTACCGTTAAAATTTAAGGATTGACCATATAAAGGCAGATCGACATCGTTTACAATCATGTAAGAATTTGGCGTTCTGGTTGAAACATATTTCTTACCTAAGGTGTCTCTCATTGCTTTCAGATTTTCAACAGAAAACTGTTTGGTATCTGTGTAGTTGAAAGTAGAAATAAGCAAGTTAAAAGACGCTTTATCCGTTTCTTTTCTCAGCCAAAAGGCCTTACCATCATTAATGGCGGGCAAAAAATCATTTGGAATCTTCAAACGCACATTCATTTTAGCTTCGATATCGGCTTCCAAAGTAGTATTACGTCCTGACTGATAAGCATTTGCACCCAATGGAACAGCGTCTTGACTTCTAACTTTTTTTACCAACGTCGGCATATTTGCCTTCAGATTTTCAACTAAACTTTCCTGAGAATCTGCCATTTGAAACATAATTAGCTGTCCTTTTGCCCAACGGTCATAGCCAACAACTACATTATTTTTTTGAGGATTGGTCAGGAATAAGTCTAAATTTTTAGGCCCCAGTTCCTTTTTCATTAAAGAAGCCGTTGGGGATGATTCATCATTTATATTGGCTAAAATCAAATAAGATTTTAATTCCCTCTTGAGCGGAACATTTTTAAAATCAGTAGGACTAAAATACTTTAAATCTAAAATTGGCTCTGGTTGAGGTAAAATCAGATAGGCTGACGAGTAATAATATCTTATGGTATCTCCAATCGGACCATCCCAGATTTCTTTATCTGCCACGACGACGAGGCTGGCAATTTCTCCGAAAGCATTGGGTTTCATCTTAAATTGACTAGCCCCTTCCTTTGTACATGAGTTAGAAAATAGAACGATGGTCAACCACACCAATAAAATAGAGACCTTGCTAATTGATTCACCCTTTTTAAAATACATCATTTAATTTTTACCTTTTAAGATGAAAAAAAAGCCAATAAGGGTGTATCCTGCATTGGTTACAACAACTGATCAATAATATTTTCCTCTTTGATACCTTCCGCCTCTGCTTTATAATTTCTAACTATTCTATGACGCAACACATATTTTGCAATAGCTTGAATGTCAGATATATCTGGCGAATATTTACCCATTATAGCTGCATGGCATTTAGCGCCAACGATAAGAAACTGTGAAGCACGTGGACCAGCACCCCAAGAAATATAATTATCCACGATAGAAGCGGCCCGTTCTGTTCCCGGTCTTGTTTTTGAAACCAAAGAAACAGCATATTCCAGCACATTATCTGTTACTGGAATTCTCCTGATGAGTTGTTGAAATTGTTGAATCTGATTCGCTGTCACAATGTTTTTTAAGCTCACATTCTGAGAACCCGTCGTATTTTTAACTACGTCGATTTCCTGTTGAAAAGTTGGATAATCTAATGGAATATTGAACATAAAACGGTCCAACTGCGCCTCAGGCAAAGGATAAGTTCCCTCTTGTTCGATAGGATTTTGAGTGGCTAAAACGAAAAATGGCTTAGGTAAAGCATGCGATACCCCACTGACTGTTACCACTTTTTCCTGCATGGCTTCCAATAATGCCGCCTGCGTTTTAGGTGGTGTTCTGTTTATCTCGTCGGCTAAAACGATATTGGCAAATAACGGTCCCTTGTTAAATTGAAAAGTTCTATTTTCCTGTAATATTTCAGAGCCTATAATGTCAGATGGCATAAGGTCAGGGGTGAACTGTATCCTTTTAAAATCTAAATCCAGTACGGAAGCAATAGTACTAACTAATAATGTTTTAGCTAATCCAGGAACGCCCACTAGTAAACTATGACCATTACTAAACAAAGCAATAATAACAGCTTTAACCACTTCATCTTGCCCAACAATGACCTTACCTATTTCCTGCCTTAAATCCTGGTACTTATTTGCAAGGGCATCTACTGCTTCTACATCTGATTTAAAATTTGTTTCTGACATTTTCCTTTTCTTTAAAATTGAGATTTGGGTTCTTTGCCCTTTCGGAGCCGAAATTTAAGCAATTCGACGCGTTTAAAACGAAGGAATTTAATAATTTGTTTACAAAAGCTTGTTCCAATAAATTTTAATCAATACGATTTTAAATTTTCGTCTGAAAAAATGATTATATTTCTGTTATTGATTAGCAATTAAAGGATCACCCAATGAGAATATTTATTCTTACCATTCTATTTTTCAGCACTTTACATTCATTTGCTCAACGAGTTGATAATTTATATTCCAAAGACCTACGATGGAGAAATGTTGGGCCCGCCAATATGATGGGTAGAATTGCTGACATTGATGCCTTGAATACCGATTATCGACAGGTGATTTGTGCCTCTGCATCAGGTGGCGTTTTTCAAAGTAAAAACGGGGGCGTTAGCTGGGAACCTATTTTTGACCGATATGGTACTTCTTCCATAGGCAGCGTGGCCCTTTTTCAGGGAAATCCATCCATTATCTGGGTAGGCACCGGCGAATCGGCCAATAGAAACAGCTCTGGTTGGGGCGATGGCCTTTATTTGAGTAATGACGGTGGATTAAGTTTTTCGAAACTAGGCCTTTCCAATACTCACCATATTGCTGATATCGCCCTTCATCCCACAAATCCAGATATTGCTTATGTTGCTGCAGTAGGACATTTATGGGGCTATTCTGGTGACAGGGGATTGTTTTTTACCGATGATCGGGGGAAATCCTGGAAAAAACTGGACCAGGGTCTGCCCGTTGATTCACTCACTGGTTGTACCGAGGTCGTTATGGATCCAAGTAATCCTAATATTTTATATGCAGGCTTTTATCATAGATTAAGAAGACCCTACATTTTTAAAAGTGGCGGGGGAAATGGGGGAATATATAAGAGTACCGACGCAGGAAAGTCCTGGAAAAAACTGGTAAATGGCCTTCCAACGGGTGAAACCGGTCAAATTGACCTTTCCATTTGCAAAAGTTTTCCCTCCATAATAGTTGCTTCTGTTGAAGCAGACGAAAATATACCCGACGGTCAGCCTGGTTCAGGTACCTACAGATCAGATGACGGCGGAAATACCTGGCGATTTTTATTAAAACACAACACACGTCCTTATTATCATGGTCAAATTGAGATAGACCCCATAGACCCACAATCTATTTATCTGGTTTCCAGAGACTTTAGAATTTCCCGCGACGGTGGTAAAACCTTTACCGAAAGAGAGTGGCGAACCGATGGTGGCGATGACCATGCTATGTGGATTGCTCCCTACGATAGTAAAATTATCTATATGGGAACCGATCAGGGATTAAGATTAACCGTGGATGGTGGCGAGAGTGTTTTGTCATTCAATAATATGGCCATTGGTCAGTATTATGCCATCGGCGTTGACATGAGAGATCCCTACTGGATAGGTGGTGGTCTGCAGGATAATGGCTTATGGATGGGGCCGTCAAATAGCAGGGAGGTACGCGGTATTTTAAATGAACATAATACCTGGGTTGGAGAAGGAGATGGTTTTCATTTTCAAATAGATCCAACGGACTGGAAAACCATCTATATGGTCAATCATGTTGGATTTGCGGCGAAGTTAAATGTGGAAACCAGAAAGTATAATTATATCACGCCTACGCCACAAACTATTTCTAATTATTCAGCCTATTTTGATCCAAATTATAAGGATTATCCCATAAAATATTCTATCGACCCGGGAGAGCATTGGTTTTTTTATGAAAATACAGATCGTGTAAAACTTCCTCCCCAATTTAGATTCAACTGGAGCAGTCCTTTAATTCTCTCTTCCCGCAATGTGAATACCCTTTATTTCGGAGGCAATCACCTTTTTAAATCTACGGATAAGGGAAATTCCTGGAAAATCATCAGCCCTGATCTGACCACCAATGATGCTGAGTTCAGAAATCCCTCCAATAGTGGGTATCTAACCAGAAGTGTGACGGGTGGGGAAAATCATTTTACCATCATTACCATCGCAGAATCCTCTTTAGATACTCAGGAAATATGGGCAGGAACGGACGACGGAAACTTACAGGTTACATTGAACGGAGGTAAAACATGGACCGAGGTTGGTCAATTATTAGTTAAACAATTTCCCTTTATTGGACAAAATGCTTCCTCCCCCAGAGGAAAAAGGCCCTGGATAAGCAGAGTAACCCCATCATCACATGTAAAAGGCAGGTGTTATGTCTCTCTCGACAATCATAGATATGATGACATGAATGCTTATGTATTTGTCACTGACGATTATGGGAAAACCTGGAAATCATTACAAAATAATCTACCGGAATATTCAGTTTATGTGGTTCGGGAAGACCCCGAAAACCCTGATTTGCTATTTGTGGGAACGGAACAAGGGGTGTTATTTTCTTACAATCAGGGAAAGGAATGGCATGAACTCATGGGTAATATGCCCACAGTGGCCGTTTACGACCTTGTTATTCATCCCCGGGATGGCGATCTGATAGCAGGTACCCATGGCAGAAGTATATGGATTTTAGATGATATCAGTCCTCTGAGACAGCTCAGCAGCCAAATTACAAACAAACCAATTCACCTTTTTCAAAGCAGGCGGGCCACCAGATGGTTACGGATAAATACAGGACGAAAGCAACCTTATTTCGAATTCCGAGGGCAGAATCCCAAAAGTGGGGCAGCTATCCATTTGTGGATAAATAAAAGCAACCAAACCGATTCAGTTTCATTGAACCTAATATCTGAAAATGACAACCAACTTAAAAGGCAATGGAAAGTACCGGTGCAACCTGGGATCAATAGAATTTACTGGGACATGCAGGTGGACGAACCTGAAATATCCTGGACGCAGGAAATTGAAAACATGCGAATCGCCCTTGAAAAGTTAGGTTCCCTTAGCTCTTTATCCACAGCTACCAAAGATTCATTAACCCAATTCAAAGCATCCCTTAAAGCCCTTTCGCCACAAAACAAGGCTGGTTATGAAACCTTACGACGTCAAATTCATTCCGTTTTTGGTGTTTATGGCATTGTTTTGGGCAAAGAACTGAAACAAAAACGGCAGGCAACAGCCGGAAATTATCAATTGGAAGTGAAAGCAGGAACATTTTCAGAAACAAAAAAAATAACTATTCGAGAAGATCCCTTGTTAGATAAGTAAGCGTTCAACCAATGCGATAAGGAATTCGTTATGGTTTTATGCAAGCGTCAAAACAATCGATGATTGATTTCAGAATAACAAACATGGGTTCCCTTCCCTCTTTGGTTAAAAGTTCGTCTTCCTCATCCAGGAGCATGTCTTCGACAAAGGCTATTAAATCTGTTTGTTTGTTGTCCTTGAAAAATACATCCAGCCGATCTCGAAAAAGTTTGGCTGTAACGGATTCCAGTAATTCCCAATTTTTTTCTTCGGCAAGGGACAGTTCGTCTGAATCAATTTCGTCCATATCCTCCACATCAATTTGGGTGCGAATAGCTTGCCAAAGAGTTAGAAGGATAAAAAGCAGATATTCCTTTTCATACTCTGTGAAAAGCTCTGTATTTTCAGTAAACAAAAAAGCAAAAACAGCAGGTTGGATTTCGCTGAGTTCAGTAACCAATGATTCATTGATAGTTTCGTCGTCCTGAATGGCTGACGCCGCGTCATCCAATTGTTGTTCTGTAATAAAAACCATTGATATTGTATTAGAATGAATAAAATATTTCCACCACAAAGTTATCTTTACTTTTCTTTACAAGAAACACAAAAATGAAAGGATCCTTAAGAATTGCAAAAATATTTAATATTCCCGTTGAAGTACATTGGAGTTTCTTATTTTTGTTTGTCTATGTTATCTACCTTGCCTTCAAAGAAAGCTGGGGCGTTTGGGGTGCAGTATCCGCAAGTTTATTTGTGCTTATTTTATTTTTGTGCGTTGTTTTACATGAATTTGGCCACGCCTTAATGGCGAGAAGGTTTGACGTACAAACAAGAGATATTACTTTATACCCCATTGGCGGAGTAGCTCGTTTGGAGCGTTTACCAAGAAAACCTGTACAAGAATTTTGGGTAGCCATTGCCGGACCTTTGGTAAATGTAGCGATCGCTTTAGTCCTTTTGCCTGTGTTACTATTTGTAGGAACCGATACCCTATCAGATATATTCTACAGCATATACAACCAGTCTGATTCAGATAACTTTTACTTCCCCAGCAACTTACCTGTTTACGCTTATGTAGCCTTAGGCTTAATAGGACTTAACCTGACCTTAGCCATATTCAATTTGATCCCTGCCTTCCCAATGGACGGAGGCAGAGTATTAAGAGCTATTTTGTCTCATTTTATGGGGCATTTAAAAGCCACAAGAATTGCCTCCATAGTGGGTCAGCTCATTGCCATTTATTTTGTTTACAATGGCATATTGGGAGACGGGAGTGTTACCCAAATTTTTATTGGTGTGTTTGTTTTCCTTGCGGCAGGTTCAGAAGCAAAAGCGGCCAATATGGAAAATTCTTTACAAGAATTAAAAGTGAAGGATTGGATGAAAAAAGATTTTATTCACTTTGAGAGCACCCAGCAATTAAGTGAAATATTACCTTTGGTTCAAGACGCGGGCGACCGGGAAATTCTTGTTTTTGATGTTTGGCAAAATCCTGTTGGCACCATATCAACATTTGAAATCATTGAATTGTGCCTTAACGGAGGAGGGGAAAAAACAGTAAGTGACGCTATGTTCCCCATTGAAAATGTATTAACAGAAGAACAAACCTTGCAGGACGCGCTCCTTTTATTTCAACAATCAAATGCCAAAACACTGCCTGTCATGCGACAGTATGAACTCATTGGTATATTAGAATTAAATCAAATATATACTATTCATAAGGTTTTGAATAAATCTGGAAAGCAAAAGAGTTCAATTTTCAATGGAATAAAAAAATGGACAAATGGAAAAGATTGATATTTTGATGGACATTATTCGCACGCGAAGAAGTGTATTTCCCCCTTTATATGCCTCGGACAAAGAAGTTCCGAGAAATATAATTGAGAAAATTCTTGAGGCAGCGAACTGGGCACCGAGCCACAAAAAAACAGAACCCTGGCGATTTTATGTTTTTACAGAGAAAAGCAGGGAAGATTTAGGAAAATTCATGGCAGATTATTATTTGGAAAATACGCCTGAAACTGAATTTTCTCAGGTTGTTTTCAATAAAATGATACAAAATCCGCTCAAAGCACCCGTTATTATCGCTATTGTCATGCATAGAGATTTATCTGCGAACCTTCCTGAGTGGGAAGACATTGCTGCCACGGCCTGTGCTGTACAAAACATGGCGCTTGCCTGCACTGCCGAAGGTTTAGGTTCATTCTGGAGTACGCCAAGGCCGGCGCTTAATGCTGATACCTTTCTAAAGTTGTCTGAAAATGAACGCTGTCTTGGTTTATTTTATGTTGGTTACGTTGAAAAAGAGGTAGCATCTGTTGAAAGAGGTGACCCTTCTGCGAAGACAAAATGGATGTAGTGTGTATCAAGATGAATACTAAACCGTCCTTTTTTTGGACAACAGATAATTTAATATTATTTTCGCACATTAAAAAAAATTCCTTGAGAGTAAAATAGCTCTTTAGCATTATTTTGAACAAGTTTTAAACCACTAATTTATGGGTCAAACAATTATTTATTCCATTCCATTTTTCGGCGTTCTTTCGCTTATATACATGTTTTGGAAATCTGCGTGGGTATCAAGGCAAGAAGAAGGTACTCCTAAAATGGCGGCTATTGCCAAAGCTATATCAGAGGGAGCTATGGCTTTCTTACGTGCTGAGTATAAAGTACTTGCCATTTTTGTAGTCTGTGTGTCCATATTATTGGCAGTTACTGCTGATACCACCTCTTCATCTTGGATGATTGCCCTTTCATTTATAATTGGCGCTTTTTGCTCAGCTTTGGCAGGTTATTTTGGTATGCGTGTAGCTACAAAAGCAAACGTACGTACCACCAATGCAGCCAGAACCAGTTTAGCAAAAGCGTTGGAAATAGCTTTCACTGGAGGATCCGTAATGGGAATGGGGGTTGTTGGTCTGGGAATTCTTGGATTAGGCAGCTTGTTTGTTATTTATCAGGGAATGGGCTGGGATATCAATAAAGTAATCACGGTTATTACCGGATTTTCTTTTGGTGCTTCCTCTATAGCTCTTTTTGCTCGTGTTGGTGGAGGGATTTACACCAAAGCAGCCGACGTGGGAGCCGATCTTGTTGGAAAAGTAGAAGCTGGGATTCCTGAGGATCATCCTTACAATCCTGCCACTATTGCAGACAATGTTGGAGACAACGTAGGTGATGTCGCTGGTATGGGTGCCGACCTTTTTGAATCGTATGTAGGTGCTATTGTTGGTACTATGGTACTGGGCGCAGTGTTTATAAATCTTCCGGGATTTGAATCTACCAATGCATTTGATGGTTTAAATGCTGTCTTACTTCCGTTAGTTCTTTCCGGGATTGGTATCGTCGCGTCAATTATTGGTTGCTTTTTTGTAAAAGTTAGCGAGGACGGAGACCCACAAAAAGCCCTCAACATGGGTGGTATCGTTTCCAGCATTCTTATGTTGGTAGCGACTTATCTTACTGTCCAGTATATGCTTCCTGCAGAATGGGCATATAACGACATCACTTACAACAGTATGGGTGTATTTTATGCTGTTATCATTGGATTGGTTTCTGGCTTAGCCATTGGTTATATTACTGAATATTATACAGGCACTGGAACTAAACCAGTAAAAGGTATTGTTGATCAATCTATTACAGGATCTGCAACTAATATCATCGCCGGTTTAGGTGTTGGTATGCGTTCAACCGCCTTACCTATCATTGTTTTATCTATAGCTATTATGGGTGCTCATTATTTTGCAGGTCTTTATGGTATTGCTATTGCGGCTGTAGGTATGTTAGCAAATACGGGTATTCAGTTAGCTGTTGATGCTTATGGACCTATTTCTGATAATGCGGGTGGTATTGCAGAAATGAGTGGACTAGACAAAGAGGTTCGTCATCGTACAGATAAATTAGATGCCGTTGGTAATACCACTGCGGCCATAGGTAAGGGTTTTGCTATTGGTTCTGCAGCACTTACAGCTTTGGCTCTTTTTGCAGCTTTTATGTCAACAGCTGGAATTACTACTATTGACATTGCTAACCCAGTGGTTATGGCAGGCCTATTTTTAGGGGGAATGCTTCCTTTCTTATTTTCTGCGCTTTCAATGGGTGCAGTGGGTAGAGCAGCAATGGATATGATTCAGGAAGTTCGTCGCCAGTTCAATAATATTCCTGAGCTTAAAGCAGCTCTTGCCGTTATGAAGAAAAATGAAGGTAAAGAAGAATCGGAGTGGAGTGCTGAAGATAAAAATATTTATGACCAGGCAGAAGGTAAGGCAGAATATAGCAAATGTGTAGAAATATCTACCAAAGCCTCTATTCGTGAAATGGTTCTTCCCGGTATGATTGCCATTTTGTCACCCGTTTTTATTGGATTCGGCGGTGGTGCTGAAATGTTGGGAGGTCTTTTAGCTGGTGTAACTGTTACAGGTGTTCTCATGGCTATTTTTCAGTCAAATGCCGGTGGTGCATGGGATAATGCCAAGAAAATGTTCGAAGAGGGCGTTAATATTCAAGGTACTATGTACTACAAAGGTTCTGATCCTCATAAAGCAGCCGTAGTTGGTGACACCGTTGGTGATCCGTTTAAAGATACTTCCGGACCTTCTTTAAATATTTTATTAAAACTAATGTCTGTGGTAGCTTTGGTTATTGCTCCACTACTTTAAATAATATTCATCATTTGGTATTATTAAGTTAATCCGATGTAAAAGCCCGCTGTATTTGCTTACAGCGGGCTTTTTTATTATATTTGAAAATACTAATACAAATACGATGCGCGATCTAAAATACTTCATTGCTTACTTAGCGCCCTTATCCGCTTTTTGGGCCATCTATCAGGGAGGAATATGGAGTTTCTCCGCTTTTTACCTTGCATTCATCCTCATACCCATTTTCGATCAGTTATTCCCACTTACATCTACCAATATAGACGTTCACACCGAAGATAAACGGTCTAACATTGTCTTTTTTGACTTATTGCTTTATGCTAATGTTCCTATTTTATATGGTCTCCTATATTATTATTTTTCCACCCTCCAATCTGAAAATTTAGCACTGTATGAAAAGTTTGGCTTAACCTTAAGCACCGGTATAATAATAGGTACCATCGGAATCAATGTGGGACACGAACTCGGCCACCGAAGTAAAGCCTTCGAACAGTTTTTAGCAAAAATGTTACTGCTCCCCGCTCTTTATCAGCATTTTTTTATTGAACACAATCTTGGGCATCATAAAAATGTAGCTACTGAAAAAGATCCGGCAACGTCAAAGTTGAATGAACCGATTTACTTTTTCTGGGTGCGTTCTGTTGTTGGTGGCTACTCGAACGCCTGGAAATTAGACAATGAACAACGACGAAAATTATCTATTCCATTTTTTTCAATACACAACCAAATGCTCATTTTTTCCCTTTGCTCTATGGCTTATTTGACTTTTATAGGGGCTTGGTTCGGAATGGAAGTCCTTCTTTGGTCTATTGGAGCAAGTATCATTGGCTTTTTACTCCTTGAATCCGTAAATTATATAGAACACTATGGTTTGAAAAGAAAAATAGTTGGTAACGGAAAGTTTGAACCTGTTTTACCCTCTCATTCCTGGAATTCAAATCATGAAATTGGAAGGATTTTCCTCTATGAACTAACAAGACATGCAGATCATCATTACAAATCTACCAGGAAATATCAGGTGTTAAGGCATTTTGATGAAAGCCCGCAACTCCCATTTGGTTATCCGGCATCTATTCTTCTTTCGCTGATTCCTCCATTCTGGTTCAAAATGATGAATCCTCGTGTTAAGCAAATAAACAATTAATATGATAGATTTAAAAATCAATCATTTACAACACATTGGCCTTCCCGTTACAGAAATACATCGGTCTCAATTATTCTATGAGTCTTTAGGCTTCCATTGTGTCATGAAAAACACTTTCATTCATGAGGATGAAGAAGGTCAGGTGATAATGATGAAGTACAAGGATATTATTCTGGAATTATATCAAATGCCCGTTCCTGATAAGGATAGAAAAGATGGGATAATAGACCACATCGCATTCGATGTATCCAATATTGATGAAACTTATCTATTATTAAAAAAAGCTGGATTTTCTCCCATTGAAATGGAACCCGTGTATCTTCCATTTTGGGAAAGGGGCTGTAAATATTTCTATATATTAGGTCCAGATGGAGAAAGGCTGGAATTTTGCGAAATACTGAAATAAAAACAAATACTAACTCAATATAAATACCCTAACAAATAGGACAACCCCAAATATAATTAAGGCAATACCAGCAATTTTACTTACTATCTTTAAATGGGAAGGCTTGAGGACTTTCCTTATTTTTTTGGCAAGAAAAATCTTAAACAAGTCCACAGGAACATAAATACTCATAATACCTGCAAAATACCAGACGGCCTCATTATTACCAAAGTTTTTATCTACCAGGGCAGTACTCATCAATCCAAGCCAAAATAAAATGGTAAATGGATTAAAAACATTAATCAATACTCCTTTTAGGAAAAATCCGAACAAAGATCGCGGGCTATGCTCTTTGATGAAAGGTTGAGGTACGTTTATAGGCTGGTTACCTTTTTGAATCATAGCGGCCAGACCAAATACAATTAATATTAAAGTGCCAATTCCTCCAACGGTATAGTAAAAATAAGAGGCATTGGCTATTTCTGATATGAAGGACATCCCTTTATACATGCCCATAAATAAGAAAATATCACTAATCCAGATGCCTGAACCAAAAAATACACCCACTTTGGTACCGTATTCCACCCCAATATGAATGAGAGAGAAAAAAATAGGCCCAATTAAAAAAATAAGCAAAAATCCAACCTTTATTCCTTCAATAAAATAATTCATCTTTCTTCCTGTTAACCATTTGCAGAAGGAAAACTCTGATACACAAAAGATTTCCATTTCACCTAGTAAAGTTAAGATATTATAATAGAAACCAATATCACCTGGAAAAGAAACACGAATTTTACTTTAAAACAACCCACAAAATGAGTTTCAATAGCATCATCCATGATTACTATTTCCGTCGACTGATATCAGGACAACGAAGATTTCCAAAAAAATAAAGAAAACCTACCTCTAAAAAGGCAAAAGCATCTTTATTATCAGCGTTTCCGCGCATAAATCCTGTTTTATTAATACCAGGATTAGCAGCGGCACTTAAAGATCTGTCTGACATGGCAACGGCGAGAGATCCAACATTTCCCCTTTCCAGAAATAAACGTCTTCTATCGGGATAAACAGTGCTTACGTCATCTAAATAATCTGTGAAAGTAGTTCGTCCACTTAGCTCAATTTGCATACTCCAACGCTCCGATAAATCATACTTCATACCTACGCCAAATAAAAAAGCGGCTGAGAGGGTATAATACTCCTTTCCTTTAAATTGCCCTTCCGTTCCTAAAGGTCTGAGATCTACCCATTTATTAAGATAGTAAGTTTGGGGGTTAAACTGAAAAACACTGGCACCCAATAGAAAATAGGGAGAAAAATATTCATCTTTGCTACCATGGGTAAAAGGTAAAAAATTAAATTCCAATTGGGAAGAAACCTCTGTTATAGGAGAGCGAAAAGAAAGATTTCTTTCTAATTCAAAAGGATTATTTGAAATGGCATCAGAAGCGGAAACCACGGCATAATTAGCAGCAAATTTCAAAGCTATCCGGTTA
Source organism: Saprospiraceae bacterium (assembly GCA_030728245.1). Lineage (GTDB taxonomy): Bacteria > Bacteroidota > Bacteroidia > Chitinophagales > Saprospiraceae > BJGN01. The sequence continues at coordinate 18,647 of JANQZX010000012.1, forward strand.
TTAAAATTATACCTTGCCATTAAACCGAAAGCCTCTCCGGGTTTTTCAAGATTATATTTTGTATTTAAATCTCCGAAATAATGAGCAGCACCTACCCAAAGACCTGCCTCCCAACCCACTTGGGACCAGGCATTTACTTTAGAAAATACAATAATACAACAAGCAAAAATAAACCTGATAAATCTTTTTTTTAAAACAAGCATAGGATGTAAGTGCATGCTTTTAGTGCATTCATTATTCAAAAACGACGAGAACTCATCTATGGTATATAAAAAAAACTTAATTTTTCTTTACATCATCATTAAAATCATCGAACAAACCATCATCATCTAAATCATCAAAATCAATATCCTCATCATCGTCGTCCTCATCCTCGAGCCAATCTTCTTCGACGATATCCTCTAAGATTTCGTTCACTTCTTCCAAATCAAAAAAGGTAGGATCAAAATCGCCCATCGTTTCACGCATTTCCCTTTCCTCTTCATTTTTTGGATTTAGCAATGCCTCCTTTAACTCCATGTAAGCTGCCGGGCCACCGCAATCTTCAAAAGGACAGGCATTTTCCCCAGCAAACGCCACAGGCAATAGTTCCTCCTCAAGAGTTACTATTTTAAGTAATGTAAGGGTATGCATCCAACCATCTCCCAAATCATATTCATATTCAAAAGAATCATTTTCCTTTAAGCCAAGTTCATGCAACAATGTATCATCTGCATCCAACATTTTGGTACTGACTACATCATCCTCATCAATTAACCCATACCATATACCATCCTTTTTAAATTGAAAAAGATGGTCATTTTCCCAACCCATAACCACTTGAATTACTTGATGCAGATCAAATAAACTATGCAATTCACTCACTTGAAAAGTTCTCCAAACCTCGGGAGTGACCTCATTCAAAGAAACTCGAAATTGATAATATTTTTCCATAACAATAATTTATTTAAATCAGTAATTTACTTCTTCCCAGGGTTCTATCCAAAAAGAATTTAAACCGTCGCCCGAAATTAATCTAAAAACTTCAAGATTTAAAAGTTCCAGCAAAGCAAGGAAGGTAACAATCGCCTGATATCTGTCAACACAATGTTGAAAAACGTCGGTGAAAGCAGCTTTTCCCTTTTCTTTTACCACAGAAACAAGAATATTCTGTTGATCTTCAATGGTATAATTAATTCGAACAATTTCATGAACGGCCGCAGGTTTTTTGACTTCTAACCGACGCATCACCGATTCGAACGTCCGCAGCAGTTTGAACAGAGAGATCGTTTCTAAAGAAGCATCTGCCAATGCCTGATTAGCAAGCATTTTTATTTCAGATTCGAGATTCCCCCTTTCAAATTTCTTCTCTCTCTCATCTTCCCAATCGCGAAAAGTATCTAAAACTTCTTTAAATTTTTTATACTCCAGCAGCCTGCTAACTAATTCCTCTCTTGGGTCTATTTCGTTTCCAGCCTCATCAACGGGTTTTCTTGGGAGCAACAATCTGGCCTTAATGCGGCAAAGAGTAGCGGCCACAACGACAAATTCACTGGCTAAATCAATGTTTAACCTTTCCATTTGATGTATGTAGGTTAAAAAATCCTCAGTAACTTTTGATATCGGAATATCATTAATATCCAATTCATCTCTTTCAATAAAGAAGAGCAACAGATCGAAAGGCCCTTCAAATTGGGGGAGATGAATCGTATAAGTTTCTGCCGTAGCGTACATACTGAAGGATTTACCCAAATAGCTTTAAAAAACTCAAATATAGTTAGATTTACAGATTAAAAATAGTATTAGTTTGTTATGTCTAAAGGAATCATATATTTAATGCCATCTCCCCTGGGAGAAGGAGGGGAACATGCCATTGCTCCGTATCTTTTACAACGTATAGAAAATTGCTCTTACATCATTTCTGAGAGAGGAAAAACCACTCGTGCGCATTTAAAAATATTACTTCCCAACCTGTCTCTGGAGAAAATAACTTTTATGGAACTTCCCAAGCACCATCCCGCTCAAGCGATAGAAGTTTTACTTGAACCTGCCCTAAAGGGAAATGATATTTGTTTATTTTCTGAAGCTGGCTGTCCGGGCATTGCTGATCCCGGCGCAGAAGTAGTAAAACTAGCCCATCATTTGCAAATTAGGGTGGTTCCTATGGTTGGCCCTTCTTCTATATTATTAGCTTTAATGGCCTCCGGTTTGAATGGTCAAAGATTTACCTTTATGGGATATTTGCCCGTAAAAAAGCCTGAATTAGTCGCTCAACTTAAGGTTATGGTAAATGAGATATCAAAAAATGCAACCACCTTTTTATTTATCGAAACGCCTTACAGGAATGAGGCTTGTTTAGATGTTTTACTCCAAAACTTACCCGATAATACCCGATTATGCATTGCTGCAGACCTAACCTTACCCGATGAATTCATTTCGACAAGAACCATTCAGCAATGGAAAAAAACCGGATTTCCAAATATCCACAAAAAACCCGCCTTATTTCTGATAGGGCAATAACACCGCGGTAACTTATCTAATTTTTACTTATTTTTACCAAACAAACCTTTCATAAATTGCCAATGGATATATTATCAGCCCTTCCAAATTTACAAAAAAAAGGATTCCTCGATCTGGCCATAGATCCCACTATCGATTTATTTGAGGAAATTAACAAGCTGAAAAAGGAAAAGAACGCGGTCATTTTAGCTCACTATTATCAAGAGCCTGACATTCAGGATATTGCTGATTATATCGGAGATAGTCTCGGATTATCCCAGGAGGCGGCAAGAACAAAGGCTGATTTAATTGTCTTTGCTGGTGTTCATTTTATGGCGGAAACAGCTAAAATTCTCTGCCCGGATAAGAAAGTAGTTCTTCCTGATTTAAAAGCGGGTTGCTCTCTTGCCGATTCCGCGCCTGCTCCATTGTTCAAGAAATTTATGGAGAAATATCCAGGTCATACCGTAGTGAGTTATATCAATTGCACGGCTGAATTGAAGACATTGACTGATATTTGCTGTACGTCGAGTAATGCGGTACAGGTCATAGAATCTATTCCAAAGGATCAACCAATAGTTTTCGCCCCCGATAAAAATTTAGGCGCTTACTTAAATAAAAAAACGGGAAGGAACATGGTATTGTGGAATGGTGCCTGTATGGTCCATGAAATTTTTTCCGCTGAAAAAATAGACAAGCTGATGGCTCAATATCCTGAAGCTGAACTTATTGCACATCCGGAATGCGAAGAAGTTATTTTACGTAAAGCCCATTATATAGCCTCTACCACTGGCCTGTTAAACTACACGATAAAAAGTAAAAAAACATCTTTTATTGTAGCCACTGAGTCGGGCATTATTCATCAAATGGAAAAATATTCTCCCGATAAAATATTTATTCCCGCTCCTCCTGAAAATTCTTGTGCCTGTAACGAGTGCCCACACATGAGGTTAAATACGTTGGAAAAAGTATATCTTGCTCTGAAATATGAACTACCAGAGATTACGCTCTCCGATTATGTTCTTGAGAAAGGAAGATCATGTATTGATAGAATGTTAACTATTTCGGCCAATGCCGGACTATAAATAAGATGTATGAAAAAAGTTTATCCTCTATTTATTTTGTTTTTGGCTGCTCAATGGTCAATAGGGCAAAATAGTTTACCGTCGTCGATAGCCAATGAAAAAAAGGCCGTAATTCAATCTCTGGAAGCCAAAAAGCAACAGTATGTAGATGTGGCAACCAATATCTGGAATCTGGCTGAATTAGGTTATAAAGAGGGAAAAAGTGCTAATCTCTTGCAATCTATGCTCAAAGAGGAAGGCTTTACTATCGAAACTGGCGTGGCAGGTATTCCCACTGCATTTACAGCTACTTTCGGCAGCGGAACCCCTGTGATTGGTGTGCTTGGAGAATACGACGCGTTACCTGGATTTTCACAAGATGCAGTACCTTTTAAAAAGGAGTTGGCAGGTAATACCAACGGCCATGCCTGCGGTCACCATTTGTTTGGATCTGCCTCTTCAGCTGCGGCTATTGCCGTTAAAAACTGGCTAAAAACAACAGGTCGGAAAGGTACCATCCGCTTTTATGGAACACCCGCTGAAGAAGGAGGCGCTGGTAAGGTGTACATGGTTCGCGCAGGCTTATTTCAAGATGTTGATGCCGTTATTCATTGGCACCCGGGAGACGATAACAATGCTAATCCCATTTCTTCTCTGTCAAATAAGTCGGCTAAATTTCGTTTCCGTGGCATTGCCTCTCATGCCGCCGCTTCTCCTGAACGTGGAAGATCAGCCCTCGATGCCGTGGAAGCGCTAAATTATATGGTCAATATGATGAGGGAACATATTCCGGAAAAATCAAGAGTTCACTACGTGATTACAAAAGGTGGAGAGGCCCCGAATGTTGTACCCGCATTTGCCGAAGTATATTATTATATACGTCATCCGGAAATGGATGTCGTCAAAGACCTTTTCAACAGAGTTACCAAAGCGGCTGAAGGAGCTGCACTGGGAACAGGAACTACGATGGATTATGAGGTAATACATGGGGTTTATAATTTGCTTCCTAACCAAATCCTATCTACTAACTTGTATGAAAATTTAAAAACGGTAGGAGGTGTTAATTACGACAAAACAGAGGAAGATTTTGCCCTTAAAATTTTCCCTTCCCTAAATAGAAAAGACGTAAATATTTCTGATGCAGCCCAAGTAAAACCTTATGCAGACCAGAGTGACGAGGCATTTGGTTCCACCGACGTCGGCGATATAAGCTGGCTTGTTCCTACGGCTGGTATTTCAAGTGCCACCTGGGTTCCTGGTACCGCTGCACATAGCTGGCAGGCCGTTGCTGCAGGCGGCATGTCCATAGGGCACAAGGGAATGATGGTGGCTGCTAAAACCATGGCACTCACTATAATGGATTGCTTAGTGAACCCAGAAATGTTGAAAAATGCTAAACTGGAGTTATTAAAGAGAAGAGGTGGTGATCAATTTAAATATGAAGCCCTCCTTGGCGATAGAAATCCTCCATTAGATTATAGAAATTAATAAAAATATAAAATGAAACCTACTTTATTGGTCTTGGCCGCTGGCATGGGGTCTCGTTATGGTGGACTAAAACAAATAGATCCTGTTGGTTTAAATGATGAAACCATTTTGGAATTTTCGGTATATGATGCAATCAAAGCTGGATTTGGTAAAGTAGTTTTTATCATTCGTCGGTCTATTGAGCAACCTTTTAAGGAAAAAATAGGCATTACTTTTGAAAATATTATCCCCGTTGAATATGTTTTTCAAGAGTCATCCTCGCCAATAGCTGAACTTCCTCCTATACCCGAGAGGGAAAAACCGTGGGGTACCGGTCATGCCGTTCTGGTCGCAGCAGACGTCATTAAAGAACCATTTGCTGTTATTAACGCTGATGATTTTTATGGCTTTGATAGTTTTGCTATTATGGCAAAATTTCTAACCACGGAATGTTCTCCCGAAAAACATGCTATGATTGGCTATTATTTAAATAATACCCTTTCCGATTTTGGGGCTGTTTCCAGAGGTGTTTGCACCAGTAATGAATCTGGATTTTTGACCAGTATTGCTGAAACCCATCAAATCATTAAAAACGACCAGAAGATTACGGGCGATTTAAATGGTACTAAGGTTACGTTGAATGAAAAAACCCTGGTTTCCATGAATTTCTGGGGCTTTCATCCTTCCATTTTTGAATATCTGCGTTTGGGTTTTATTGAATTTGTTGAAGAAAACAAGGACCACCCAAAAGCAGAATACTACATACCATTGGTTGCAGACCAGCTTATTGCCTCAGATAATGCAAAAATAGTAGTCATACCATCTGCAGCACAATGGTTTGGAGTTACCTATCAGGAAGACAAGCCTTTTGTCAAGGAAGCATTAAAAATGATAACGGAGCAAGGCGCTTATCCGACGTTGGGACTATGGTCAAAATAAGGAGGAAACTTTAAAATTTAGAACCCACTGTAAAAATTAAGGATTGCTTCATTATCGCTTTGTCCACCTCTTGAAGAGGTGCATTTTGCGTTAGATAAGGAAAAAATACTTCATTGAACTGATTATATCTAAAGCAGACATCAAAGAAGTATTTTTCTCCTCTTCTTCCTCCACCTATACTTAAAATAGTTTTTGAGGTTTCGTCATCTTTAAAAGGAGAGGTATAAAACTGTAATCCTGCCCTTAAACGATAGAAGTTACTAATGACCGCTTCTCCGCCCATTCTAATAGCCACCGCCTGCCCAAGTCTTCCGGCAATTTCTATATTAGATTCATTTTCAGCTTCTTCAAAACCATTATAGTTGAATCTATTAGAGGCATAATTAACATATTCCACTTCCCCGCTAATAAAACCCTTTTTACCTAAAACAAGACCGACATTTCCAAAGTACCTCCATGGGGTTTTGAACCTATATTCAAAACTTCCTTCGGCGATAGCTTCACTTCCTAAAAATGCACCTGTTTCATTCGCATTTTCAAAATAATTATAGGTGAGTTCATTTTGATAAATATCAGAAACATTAAAGAAAGTGGGTGTGTGAACAGCCATACCAATACGAATATTGGGTTGTGGTTTCACAATAACGCCCAATTTAGCATTAGCTCCTCCTCCGGTAGTGCTCAATTCTTCCCTGTAACTCAAATCTTTAAAATAGGGAACACCGCCAGGTGCATTTACCTGATCCACCTCTGCATAATTCCTTACATTATAATAGGAAATGAAAGGAACGCCCACGGTAAGACCTATAGATACCTTTTCATTATAATTTCCCGCAAGGGAAAAGGCCAGTTCGTTTAAGGAACCTGTATTTTGAATTTCCTGTTCCCTTTGTAAAAGAGCTTTTGGAGATAACTGGTAATCAATATCATACTTACCATCGCCATTCAGATCATATAGCGCACCAGCTTCGGAGGCAATACCTGTTTCAAAATCGTCCAACCCAATTTCAGAATTAGCAATTTCCTGGAATCTTTGTAAAAGAGTCCCCTGGGAAGTTCCACTAAACCGGGTAGTGTTACTAAAATGATTCAAATTATTTAAAGTAATGGCAAAATTCATTTGCTTCCACTTTTCAGAAATAGGCTGGGAAGTAAAAACCATTCCTAAGTTCTGGACATTGATACCTAGTTTACTTTCGGACAATGTAGAACCATTTCTATCTGAAATGAGTCTGGACGTTGTTCTGGTTGAGATAAAGGAGGGGGAAAAGGAAAATTCCGATTTCCTGTACAGAGCTATTCCAGCAGGATTACTGTTCACCGCACTAAGATCGGGACCAATAGCACCCATTGACCCACCCGTAGCAGAATATCGGGCTGTTCCTCCAGGTTCCTGATAACTAAATCTTATAACATCTGCAATAGTTTGTCCAACTGAAAAGAAGGGCAAAAGGGAAATTATTAAAATAACAGACCATTTAATTGAGAGGGTATTCATAGCTATTTTATTTAGAAAAGGAATAAAAAAAACGGGTGGAATATAACAACGTAATATTCCACCCGTTCAATTATGTTAAAATAACAATAGTTTGTTATTTAATGGTTAATTAATAACTCTTCCTCCAGTAGATGTAGATCTACCGCCACTCGATGGACTACTACTTGAAGGTGACGAAGAAGAACCAGAATTTGATGGGGAACTTCTTGGTGTTGACCAACTTGGAGAAGATGAAGGCGATTCAAAACCTCTTGAAGGTGATGTACTTCTTGTAGAGCTATTGATTCTTTCTGTATTATTTCTAATATCAGAAGAAGTTCTCGGCTGAATGGTAGTACTTGGACGTTGACGGCTATATTCCGTAGAAGGATTACCCGTTCTTGAGGGATACCCTGTAGATGGTATTCTGCTACTCTCACTGGTTGGATATCTACCGGCTCCTTGTACAGAAGGAGCATACCTTGGTACATCTGTTCCTTTAGTTCCCCGCGAAGTAGAAGGTATTCTGGAACCTCTTTCTGTGGCTACGTTTCTTCCGGCAGCAGGGTTTGTTCTTGGTGAACTCTCAATAGTTCCAATCTCAGGATTACGCGCACCAGGCACCGGGCCCACTGATCCTCCCCCTCTTCTTGGTCCGTAATATCCATTAGAAGCATCTACTGGTGTAGTTGGATTATTGTTGTTCTGGCCAAAATTATTGTAACCGTAGCCATTACCCCAGGTAGGTATAAAATTATAAAAATTATAAGAAGGCATAAACATCATTGGAGAGCCGACCCAACCAAAACTATTCATAGACATTCCCATTCCACCAAATCTTGAAAACGGTGAATTCCATCCCATCATAAATGGATCAATCATACCGAAGCTGTTCCATCTATTGAAATTTCCAAAACTATTGAAATTATTCCATCGATTGAATCTGCTAAACATTCTCTGAGAATAGAAATCATCATAAATCAACATGGTTGTTGCAGACCTCATAAAAGGATCGTAATAAGCCATATCGATATAATATGGATCAAAGAAACTGAAACCTTGAAGTGGTCTGTGAAAACGACGAATTCTTGAGGTGTAATAAAAATCATAATCATCGTAATAGCTATCTGCCCCGTCAGAGAAACTTGTTTCATCTGCTGAATAGGATTCTGGTCTGTAAGAACCTAATCGGTTAGAGGAAGATGGATTATTTTTTAATTTAACCACTTCGTCAGGATTGTAATAAACATCATCCATTTGTGCACCCACGGGGCTGATAGCCAGCAGGGTGAACAGGGTAATAATCAGGGCGTATTTCATGACAATTATTTTAAACGTGGAATTAATGAAATCATCTTTTAAATAGAACATCTAATTTATTACTTTTGTCGCAATAAAGTTGTTAATGTTTGGTAAATTATGATATTTATTTTGACATTTCGGCATTTTACTCTTTTTTTCACCTAATCCTGCATTGTATGGCAAAAGAAATAACGCCCAGATCGACAGATTACGCCCAGTGGTACCAAGATATTGTTAAAAAAGCAAATTTAGCTGAAAATTCTGCCGTTAGAGGGTGCATGGTTATTAAACCTTACGGCTTTGCGATCTGGGAAAAAATTCATGATCAATTAGATCGGATGTTTAAGGAAACAGGACATGTAAATGCTTATTTTCCTTTATTTATCCCTAAAAGTTTTTTGAGTAAAGAAGCGCAGCATGTTGATGGATTTGCCAAAGAATGTGCTGTAGTCACACATCACCGCTTAATGAACTCGCCCGACGGCAGTGGCGTTATAGTGGATCCTACGTCAAAATTAGAAGAAGAACTGATTATTCGTCCTACTTCAGAAACTATTATCTGGAATACTTACAGAGATTGGATAAAGTCCTATCGGGACCTTCCCCTACTTATTAATCAGTGGGCCAACGTGGTTCGTTGGGAGATGAGAACCCGCTTATTCCTGAGAACTACAGAATTTCTATGGCAGGAAGGACATACGGCACATGCTACAAAAGGTGAGGCGGTTGAAGAAACCCTACGAATGCTGAATGTATATGCAGAATTTGCAGAAAATTATATGGCCATGCCCGTTATTAAAGGGGTAAAAACAGCCAATGAACGATTTGCCGGAGCGGTGGATACCTATTGTATTGAAGCCTTAATGCAGGACGGAAAAGCGCTTCAAGCGGGCACTTCCCATTTCTTGGGACAGAACTTTGCCAAAGCCTTCGATGTTAAATTCTTAACAGAAGATAATAATCAGGAATTTGTCTGGGCTACCTCCTGGGGTGTTTCCACCCGACTTATTGGGGGTCTTATTATGACCCACTCTGACGACGAAGGATTGGTTTTACCACCAAATCTGGCGCCAATTCAAGTGGTTATCATTCCCATTCCGAAACCATCTCCCGAAATTGACGAGGTTGTTCATAAAATTATGAAAAACCTAAAAGCTAAAGGAATTACCGTTCAATATGACCAGGATATGAAAAACCGTCCTGGTTTTAAATTTGCGGAACATGAAATGAAAGGTATTCCTGTTCGTCTGGCCCTGGGGCAACGCGATCTCGAGAAAAATGAAATCGAGGTTGCCAGACGGGATACCAAAGAAAAATTTACGGCAAGTCTGGATGGTATTGAGGAAACCGTAGCTCAATTACTTCTTGACATTCAGGAAAATCTCTTCCAGAGAGCAAAATCATTTAGAAATCAAAAAACAACTAAAGTAGATACCTTTGATGATTTTAAAGCTTTGGTTGATTCTGATATTCCTGGATTTATTTCAGCCCATTGGGATGGTACCAGTGAAACTGAAATAGCTATCAAGGAAATTACAAAAGCGACCATTCGCTGTATTCCTTTTGATCAGGAAGAGGAGGAAGGAACCTGCGTTTACTCGGGTAAACCATCCAATAAACGTGTTTTATTTGCCAAGTCTTATTAATCCTTAGTTTTATTACCGATGCTATCTAAAAAACCAAACTGGACTGTTGTTGCGGCTATGACCGGCCTTCTGGCCTTTTTGGGTCTGAGTAGATATGCAAGCTACTACTATGGTAATGAAACACTTATAAAAAAACATTATATTCGACCCGATTATAAGATTGATGCCTGGGGAAATGCAAGTAATTTGCATCTCTCCAAAGCAGCGGATCTTGCCAGCGTCAAAAAATGGGATCAGGCTCTTTTGCATTTAGACAGCATTTTTCCCCTTGATCCCATTTTTGGCAAGGCCCGATTATTATCCACCTTCATCTATTTCGAACAGGGCAAATATACTTATTCGAGAGATTTGGCGAAGAGTTTGCTCAGTTTGCGTGATAAAAGGCTGCAATATTTTTCAAATTGGCTGCATATATTAAGCAACGTAGGGCTAGGCAACGGCAGATTGGCAAAAGAACAAATATCCATCATTAGGGAAGACAAAAGTAAGCGCTTCACCCCTGAGATGGAGGCCCTTGAAAAGGATCTTAACCACCCTTTGCGCTACTTTGTTTTTTGAGCCTTTACTTACTTTCCGGGGAATAATCGACGGCCACAATCATTTCATTTCTTCGATTAAGTACCTCATAAGGTGCATTATAACCTAAATACTTGAAGTTCCCTTTGGTTGCAATTTTTTCCTTTTGCAATAAAGCTTTTAATTCTGCTTCCGCATTTAATATTTTTTCTTCCCCTGCAAACCCACCAAAAGCGTAGGCAGCATAGTAACCTGGTACCGATTTTGAGATTTTCACATTAGGGTCCAAAGGTTTGGGAAGATTTTCCATAGTGAAAGATTCCGGCATCACAAAATGCATGACACTTCCCTCCTCTGACTTCTCCATGTGAACAGGCGCCGTCATGGCAATCTGTTTAGATTCAGAATTACCCCCAAAAATAAATCCGGCCAATTTCCTGAATTGATTTCCAGATTCATTCCTGTACCCTTTTGCCGGTGATTTTACCTGAGCAAAAATAGCTGCCGGATAATATCTGATTTCAAATTTATCCTTTTTTAGCACCACTTTGTAGGGCTGTTCCTCCGTTTTTGTTCCCATCTTAAGATAATTTTTAGCATACAATCCAGAAAATACGAGTAATGCAAATACAAAAAGATAGGTCATTTTCATGATATTTATATTTTATAAAGAATACAAGTAGAGATCGGTAAATGTTTAGAAATAGGTAAGCCATATTAATGGTTTCCATTTTATTTAAAAAAAGAGGAGATTAAATGTTATTTTAGCTAAATCAACGCCATTTTTAGTGCGTTTTAACTAATAATCCCTGAATTATGAAAAGAAGAGATTTTCTCCTTGCTTCCTCCGCTGTCGGTGCCTCTGCCTTTTTTTCATCTCTCCCTCTCTTGGGTGCGACAAGGCCTGAAAAACAGAAATTAGGTGTTGCTTTAGTTGGTTTGGGGTATTACAGCACCGATTTACTGGCTCCCGCCCTTCAATTAACCGAAAAATGCTACCTCGCTGGCATTGTAACCGGAACGCCATCAAAAGCTGAAAGCTGGAAATTAAAATATAATATACCTGAAAAAAACATCTATAACTATCAGAATTTTGATGACATAGCCAATAATCCGGACATAGATATAGTTTATGTTGTTTTACCTCCTTCCATGCATAAAGAATTTTCAGTTCGTGCTGCCAATGCAGGAAAACAGGTGTTTTGTGAAAAACCTATGGCGCCCTCTGTAGCAGATTGTATGGAGATGATTCGTGCCGCTTCTCAGAATAAAGTTAATCTCTCCATAGGTTACAGGTGTCAACATGATCCTAATATTCAGGCTTATATGCAAGTTGCCAAAGAGAAAAAATTTGGGAAAGTGAAATTACTGACCAGTGCTGCCGGTTATTTTGATGGCCGTTCTACCCATTGGAAACAGAAAAAGGCCATGGGCGGCGGTGTCATGGGTGATATGGGGGTTTATGCTCTTCAAGGTGCCAGATTAGCTACCGGCGAAGAACCAATCAATGTACTAGCACAAGCTTCCACAACCCGTCCTGAAATATATACGGAAGTGGAGGAAACGATTCAGTTTTTTCTGGAATTTCCAAGTGGGGCAAGGGCTTCGTGCATGTCCAGTTATGGGGTAAATATGAATCATCTTCACGTCAATTACGAAAAAGGTTGGTTGAAAATGGAACCGCATTCCTCATATAATGGAAATATGGGCAGCCTGTCTGATGGTACCCAGATAAAATTTGCTGTGCCAAATCAGCAGGCAAAACAAATGGATGAAGATTGTGCAGCCATAATGTCCAAATCAAATCTGTTGGTTCCCGGTGAGGAAGGACTTAGGGACACCATTATCGTAGAAGCCATTTATAAGTCAGTGGAAACAGGCAAACAAGTGAATATTTAACAAAACCTTTACTTAAAGGCTGATTTTACTTCTTAATTTTTAGCTACTTTAGCGGCAACAAATTAATCATAATGAAACGCAGGCACTTTTTTCGCAATTCTTCCCTCGCCGCATTAGGCAGTTTATTCCTTAGCCAAGCAAATGGTCAGGGTGAAAATAGTAAGCTTTTATTTCCCGGTTCAAAGGGAAAAGCTAAAAATATCATCGTGATGGTAAGTGATGGCATGAGTACAGGAACGTTGAATATGGCTGATATGCTGCTTCAACGCAAAATGGGAAAAGGTTCAAATTGGCTTAATTTGTACAGGGAAAATAAAGTCAGCCGCGGACTCATGGATATGGCTTCTGCGAATTCACTTATTACGGATTCCGCTGCCGCTAGTTCTTCCTGGGGAGGAGGCAAACGAGTGAATAATGGTTCCTTAAACATAGGACCAAACGGAGAAGTGAATATGCCTATCTGGCAAAAATTTAAGGCAGCGGGTAAAATGGCAGGCTGTGTTACAACCGTTCCTATTACCCATGCAACGCCTTCCGGATTTTGTGTAAACAGCAAAAGCAGAAATGCTCAGCCTGAGATTGCCGTAAATTATATGTCGCTGAAATTTGATGTGATGATGGGCGGTGGTCACGAATTTTTTTCCAAAGATACGCGGGAAGATAAAAGGGATCTTTATGCCGAATATCGCGCTAATGGCTTTCAGGTCGCTAATAACCGATCTGAAATGATGGCCCTAAATAACGAAAAACCCATTCTTGGAGTGTTCTATAAAGATGGTTTGCCTTACTCAGTGGATAGGGAAAACAGCAAAGAAGTTGCTGACCAGATTCCGTCGTTGGCTGAAATGACCATGGTGGCTATCAATAAAATGAAGAACGCTAAAAATGGCTTCGTTCTTCAAGTGGAGGGTGGTAAAATCGATTGGGCTGCCCATGCCAACTGTGCCGCCGGTCTCATTTATGACCAGATTGCTTTTGATGAGGCAGTTAAAACAGCTATTGACTTTGCAGAAGCTGATGGAAATACGCTGGTTATAATTACTACTGATCATGGAAATGCCAATCCGGGACTTGTAGCGGGAAGTAATGTGAATGCCAATTTTGATTCCCTTCACACTTACAAACATTCTAACGAATGGATTCTTCGTGGCTTTACGCCGGAATCAACGCTGGCGCAAATAAAAGAACGGGTAAATTTTGCATCTAATATTAATTTAACAGACGAGGAGGCTAAAACACTACAGAACTATTATCTGAAGTTGACGAAAGGAGAGGATGGTATTTATAATTATGCCAATTTGCCCTTCCGCACCTTAGCTGAAATACAAAAATCGAGGACCAGTGTTAGCTGGATAAGTATGGATCATTCTTCAGATTATGTAGAATTAGCTATGTTTGGCCCGGGTAGTGATAAAATGAAACCCTTCATGAAAAATACCGAATTGCACTATTTCATGTTGGAAGCAGCGGAAGTGGAAGGTTGATAAAAGGGTTGGATTAGTCTGAAAACAATGTTTGCTTTTATTCGGTTTTCCAAAATAACAAAATAATTTTGCTCTCCTGAAAGCAGAAATACAAATGAATATGGATTCAACACAAAACGAATTTTCATTACTTTTACTTTCGTGTCTGTCTGCTAAATATTGAATGTGCTGGGAATGATTGTATTGCTTGTTATTTAGAATTTCATTCAACAACTCTTCAGCATTTGAATAAATTTTACCCTGCTCTTGTAATTCATCAGATGTAACAATGTTTTGTTTTTTTGGAGTGAATTGCTTGGGTAATCCCTTGTTCAGAAATTGAAATGTCACGCCCTCAACCACCTCTTTGTTAATACGTATAAACTCCAATATGGTGAATACCTACCAAATGCTTTTGGATTTGTTCATCAGTAAGTTTCAGATATGACTTTTCTGTAAAATTCTGAAATGTACCTCCATTCATTTTATGTACCCGAAAACGATAAAGGTCATAAAAATAGGCTGGCATATAACCCGATTTGTTTCCTTTCTCCCAACGAACAGCAAAATCATCTTCAAGTCCTTTGAATAGGGAGTGGAAGATATTGATGTGTTCTTGATGATTTTTGAATTATCATTTTTTATGTCCCAAAATGTCTCACGTTTTATTTTCGTGTACCAAATCTAAGGCATATAGTACGCGTTTTATTTTCTTGGGACAACTTGGTACACGATTTATTTCATCCTTTTTTCAGTAAATTATAAAGTTTGGTATTGATGTAAATGACCTCTTTACCTTTCTGTTGTGATTTCAAAATTCCTATTTCCTCAAGACCATTTAAATATCTTGATGCTGCTTTCCTTTCAATCCCCAAATTATTGACCAAAAACTCAATCTTGCTATATGGATGGATAAAAAGCTGCTCTATCAAATCTTTCGAATATATTCTAGGTAACTTCTCCTGCACCAATTTTTGTGTTTCGTTGAACAGTAAATTAATTTTGTTGATTTGCTCAATTGTGCTTTGAGCTGTCTGTTCTATACCTTTGAGCATATACAGAATCCAATCCTCCCAATTATTCTTAGTCCGAACTTCCTGTAATAATCGGTAGTAATCACCTTTATTTTGGATAATAAAAGAACTCAGGTATAATACAGGTTCTTTTAACAGTCCTTTCAAAATCAGATACAAAACATTGATAATTCTACCAGTTCTACCGTTACCATCATAAAAAGGGTGGATACTTTCGAATTGATAATGTTGAATGGCTAGCTTGATTAATGGAGATACATCATCATGATCATCATTTAGGTACTCCTCCAAATTTTTCATCAAATCACTTATCGTATAAAAATTATCAGGAGGTGTATAAATAACTTCATTAGTCAGATCATTAACTAATGCGGTACCTGGAAGTCTTCTAAGTCCAGCATTGTTTTCTTCCAACTCTTTTTGAATAGCAATTATTCCGTTTGTATTAAGAAACCCCTTCTCCTTGATTAAGAGTGTTCCCATAAGAAGAGCCTCTCGGTATCGTAAAACCTCTTTAGTTGCTACATCAGGTTTAGCCGATTTCGCATATAAAGCTTGATATAGTTTGTCTTGAGTTGTAATCACATTTTCAATTCCAGAACTCGCTTGTGCTTCTTTTAAAATCACAACATTGATAAGAATGTTCGGATTTGGTAATGTGTTTGTAAGACCCTTTAATTCAGCCAATGCCACAGCAGATTTGCTTTCCTGTTTTAGGATTGAAATTGTTTCTACCAAAGATTCTTTTGGAGGAAGAAGAGGTAAATCGTTAAATGCTTTATTTGGCTTTATTGTCATTTCTTCCTATTCGCTTTAATATATTTGGCCTTTTCCTCTGCTACTTTCAGTGCTTCAATTCCTAAATCTTCGTCTTGAATTTCATATAAAATCTTGTCGCTAAGGAATGAAACCAAAAGGTCGTCTGCGTTATAGTCGTATATGTTCGCAAGTTTAAGAACTACCTCTTTTGTAATTCTGCGTTCCCCACGTTCCATTTTGCTCAAAATAGCAACATCAATGTCGAGTAATGCAGCAACTTTCCGCAATGGAAGTTCCTTTTCTTCTCGAATGTGCCTTAACTTTTCGCCTATTGTTTTTGTTGACATAAAACCTATTGACATAATGTGTCAAAATTAGAAAAAGATTTTTGATTTGTCTCCACTTATTTCAAATTATTTTCAACATTCTGTAGTGTATTGGGAAATTGGTTAACTGCCTCTTGGTCATTGAGCTATCAAAGTTAACGATATAACGGAGTGGATGGATTAATCATTTTATTCCTTTTTGCTTATTTATTTCAGATAGCGACAAAATGAAACCCTTCATGAAAAATATGGTTGATGAGAAAAAGTGGATTTCAATCTCAAGTGGCTCACTTTTACCTGAAATATCCTTTCAGCCAGCGTTTGTCCCTGGTCATTGTTATTTTAGCAAGAAATACATCCCTATTTTCTTGTTTTTTAGTTTTTCCTTCGCTGTGTCAACTAAATAATAGACCATCGGAATTAAAAACACGGTCAAAATAAGGGAGGAAAGAAGTCCGCCAATGATTACCCAGGCAAGTCCATTTTTCCATTCTGCCGCTGTTCCTGTGGCCATTGCGATAGGAAGCATGCCTACAATCATTGAAAGTGTTGTCATAAGGATTGGTCGCATTCGACCTTTTCCTGCAATGATTAACGCTTCTTTAAAAAATTTACCTTCTGCTTTTAATTGGTTAGTAAAATCTACAATTAGAATAGCATTTTTCACCACTAACCCCATTAGCATTATCAAGCCAAGTAAGGCGAACAAACTCAAATTACTTAACGATAAATTCAATGCGAAAAATGCCCCTATGCCTGCAACCGGTATTGATAATAAAACGACTAATGGATAAATAAAATGATCATAAAGTGCTACCATAATGAGGTAAATCAGTAAAAACGAAATGAGTAAAACTGAACCTAATGCACCGAAACTATCATTCTGTCTTTTGATATCGCTACCCCAGGTCATCTGAATTCCATTTGGTAGCGGATTTTCTTTGAGATAAGCCACCACATCGTCGGCTACCGTTCCCGAAGGTCTTCCCAGTGCGTCAGAAGTTAGTGTAACTGCTGGTTGGCGGTCTTTTCTTTCCAGTAATGAAGGAGAATTACCCTGCTCAACGATGGCAAATTGTGAAACTTCCACGGGCAAACCCATTGGGTTAATGATGGAAAGTTGTTGCACATCTTCAAAATTTTGCCGGCTAAATTCATCTAACCAAATTCTCACAGGATATTCTGTTCCATTTTCGGTTAGGGTCGCATCGTCATTGCCAGTAAATGCTGTTCTTAGATTCATGCCTATGTAAGCGGTTGTTAAACCTAACCGTTGCATTTTATCTTTGTCAGGAATAATTTTGTATTCGGGACTTCCAGCTTCAACGGATAAGCGCACATTATCTGCACCAGGAATATTTTCAATAATTGCTTTCAGATTATTTCCGCTTTGCATCACTTGATTTGAGTTGCTTCCGCTTAATGTAATTTCAATGGGCGCTGAACGAGGTATTAACCCCAATGCGGCCATTGAATAATTAATACCCGTAAACTGGGTTTTTAATTCTTCCCGGAGCTTCTTCATAAACGCTTCAGTAGGAAGATTTTTTAATTCTTTTTTAGGTTTTAATTGAATGGTAAATTCAGTTTTGTTTGCCGAACCAACACCTAAACTTCCTATTCCTGTGCTTGGTCCACCAACATTGCTGAATACCGTGGCCACTTCAGGTTGCTGGATGATGTACGTTTCAATTTTTTGAGCAATTACATTATTTTGATGAATAGATGTTGATTTGTCAAACTCTAAAGCCATTCTGAATTTCCCCTGATCGCCTGTTGAGATTAGTTCTTTACCTATAATACCTTGTTTCATAATGCCTAAAGTCATCACAAAAAGTAAAAATACAAAGCCTGTAAAAATTAGTTTGTGGCTTAAGACCCATTCCAATTGTCTGCCATACCCATTTGTGAAATTTTCTAATTGATGCTCGAACCAAAGCAAAAAACGATTGAAAAAGTTAGTCGGTTGTAAGTCTTCTTTCTTTCCAATACGTGAAACCAACCAAGGCGTGAGCGTAAAACTGACCAATAAACTAGTGAGTGTTGAAGTTACTACCACTACCGAAAATTGTTTGAGCATATCGGCAACAAACACTTGTAAAAAAAGAATTGGTAAGAAAACAACTACATCAACCAATGTGATTGACAATGCTGCAAATCCTATTTCCATGCGACCGTCCAATGCTGCCGTTCGTTTATCTTTTCCACGGTCCAAATGTTTTTGAATATTTTCTAAAACCACTACTGCGTCATCTACCAAAATACCAATTATTAAAGACATTGCGAGTAAGGTCATTAAGTTAAGCGTGTAACCTGAAAGCCACATTACGGCAAATGCAGTAACTAAAGAGGTTGGAATGGCAACGATAACAATGAACGAGTTTCTGAAGCTTCTTAAGAATAAAAGCATCACCAGTGAAACCAGTATTACGGCTAATATTAGATCATACACAACAGAATTAACGGCCGCAATCGTGTTGTCTGTGCTATCGTCCGCAATAATAAATGCTACCCCAGCACTGGCATTTTGTTCCTCAATAGATTTAAACCTTTCACGAACTAAGGTTGAAACATCCACAGCATTTGCATCACCCTGTTTTTTCAACATTAAGCCAATACCATTTTTACCATTATAACGACTGACAGAAGTTGTTTCCTTTATGCCATCCATAACAACGGCAACATCTTTTACATAAACCGGACTTCCTAAAACAGGCATGGCCACCTGGACGTTTTTAATGTCTTCCAGGGAAGTAAACTTTCCCGTCAAACGAACTGAATTACTTTCCTTATCGTTTTGAACTTTTCCTGCGGGTAAATCAAGCCCTGATTTATTAATTGCTTCAACCACCTGAATCATAGATATTCTGTACAGTTTCAGTTTGTCTTGATTTATTTTTACCTGTATTTCTCTTTCTTTACCTCCTAGAACGGTAATCTCTGCAACGCCTTTTATTTGTTGAATTTGTGGCAGATAATCATCTTTCATTTTTTGATAAAACTCAGTGGACGACAAATTACTTGTTGCACTAATGGACATAATAGGTAAATCATTTGGCGAAACTTTACTCATCAAAGGACTTAAAATATCTTGCGGTAAATCTTTACGAATATTGTCAATATAGCGTTGGGCATCCTGCATTGTTTTATCTAAATCTGTTCCATATTTCAGATTTGCAATGATGATAGATGCGTTAGGTAATGATTTTGTTACCAGGTAATCTACGCCTTCCAGGTTAGATAAGGCATCTTCTATTTTTCGTGAAACTGATGTCTCAACTTCGTTTGGTTCAGCCCCTGGATATACAGTTTTAATGACAACCACTGGTTGATTAAAATCAGGCATTAACTCGTAACTCAAATTTTTATAGCCGATGAAACCTAATAAAGTTAATACGCTGAAGAGCACAATTATCAGCGAAGGACGTTTAATTGAAATTTCTGTAATATTCATTTGTCGCTGATTTTATTTAACAATAATATTTGCACCGTCATAAAGATTTATAAATCCATTGGTTACAATTACATCTCCCTCTTTCAAGCCACTCGATATAACCACTTTGTTCTGTATATTTTTTGAAATAGTGATGTTTTGCATAACAGATTTACCATTTTTAATCAAATAGACTTGAGGTTGAATTGCGGTACCAACCATGGCAGATGCAGGAATAATAATTCCCATTTCCTGGCTGGCATTTTCCAAATTCACCTTACCAAACATCCCTGATTTTATTTTAAAATCTGACGTATTATTCAAAGTAAACTGAATAGGAAAACTACTACCCATATTCGCTTTGCTGCCAATCATAGTCACTTTCCCTGTAAATGAGATTTCAGGATATGCATCTGCTGTTATGGTATAGCTATGATTTAATTTGAATTGTCTCAAATCATTTTCAGGAACATTTACGGTAAATTTTAAATTTGTAATGTCCGTTATTTGAAGTAATGGAACTCCGGGTGCTGCAAATGCCCCTTCTTCACTTAGTTTTGCGGTAATCACACCTTGAAAAGGAGCTTTAATAGAAGTTTTGTTTATTTGTTCGAGTAAAATGGCTCTCTGCACTTTTGCAGATTTTAAACCTAATTCCGCTTTCTCTAATTGGACACCTTGTATCGCATCTGCTTTAGCCAAAATGATAAAACGTTTTGCATCTGCCTCCAATCCTTCTACCTGAACATCAATAGTTTGCACTTGCAGTTTCAATAATGAATTGTCCAATAGCACTAGAGTTTGACCTTTGATTACTACGCTTCCAACGTCAACTAAAAGTGTATTTATCTTCCCTTGTAATTCGGCACTTATTTTAGTTTCCTTGTTCGGTTCAAATGTTCCTGAATACGAATATTTGGCCTTTACATTTTCAACATGCAAGGTATCTGCCTGAACATTGATAGCCTGTTCTTTATCATATTCATAAATCTTATTCTGAGTAATTTCTTTGTTGGACTTCAACTTAACGACCATAACGGCAATGATTGCCAACGGTATGATGACATATAAAACCTTTTTTAGGATGGATGATTTTGTATTCATTGTGAAAATTATTTTGTTAATGAAATATTTCCGGTGAATTTTTTAACTTCTAAATCTGCCTTTAGATAATCAATTACCGCGGACAGATACGATTGTTGAGCTTCTCGTAACGAATTGTCAGCAAGCAAAATATCTGTTAAAGTAGCCGTACCTAGTTTCTGTTGAACAATCGTTTGCTCATAGATTATTTGAGCCAGTTGGATCTGTTCTGTTAAAGTTTCCACCGTATTTTTGGCTGTTTTCCTTTGGAGTTTTGCATTTTCGACTTGCAAATAATTTTGTTCGTTAATTAATCCCATTTGAAGCTCGTTGTTTTTTAGTTCAAGTGATTTCTGATTAATTTTTCGTTCTGTTACTGTCCCACTAAATAAAGGATAGGACAACTGAATACCTGCAAAACCAATGGGATAGAAATCTAAAAAACCATTAGGTTTACCGTTGTAACCAAAACCCGTGGTACCATAATTAGCGAATAAGTTTAAAGAAGGGAGATATCTGGACTTGGCAAGTGTATTTAATTCAAGACCCAACCAACGGTTTTTAAGTATTGCCATCCGAAAATCCAATGTGGATAAAGATGAATACTCAAAAGAGTTTTCGTAAAGTATGTTGGTTTCAATCTGTAAGTTATTTTCTAAAGAAAGTCCTATGGTAAATTTCAAGGCATTTAATACTTGCTCATATTTGCTTTTTACACCTTCCTTTTGCGACGT
Source organism: Saprospiraceae bacterium (assembly GCA_030728245.1). GTDB lineage: Bacteria > Bacteroidota > Bacteroidia > Chitinophagales > Saprospiraceae > BJGN01. Next base: position 40,267 of record JANQZX010000012.1, read on the forward strand.
TAATTGAGCTACCTGTAATTTTACTTTACTAACATCTGATCCCTTTACAAGTAATTGTTCATTGAGCAGTTGCATATTTTTGAATAGTCGTTCAGCATTAATCAAGTTGCTGTCAATAAAAGCCAGCTGATGATGCAGAATTTGTGCGTTATAATACAGATTTGAAATGTCAAAAAAGATTTTCTCTTCTAATTTTTGATATTGCAATTCGATCCATTCCGAGGCTATCTTCGTTGTTTGAATAGCTCCGTAAAGTTGCGGATTATATAAAGGCATAGAAAGTTGCAGGCTTAGATTGATGTTGTGCGGAACGCCAAATTGAGCCGCTCTAAATTCGCCTTCTGGCGCGGCAAGATTTAATGCATTGAGCGGCAATAGCTGATAAGGCAAGTTTGTAAAGTATTTATAGTCAGCATTAGCAGTCACTTTCGGATAGAGGTTGGCTTTGGCTTCTTTTTCTCGTTGTTCTCCAATGGCTATATCATTTCGGTTCACTTGCAGCTTTTTATTGTAAACCTGCGCTGTGTCAATACATTGTTGGAGAGACCATACTTGTGCTTGTGCCGATTGAAATCCTATGACTATTAGTAATAGAACGAGACAAGGTTTGTGAATATTTACTAACTTCATTAAATATTTTTTAATTTATTTTTAAATCATGCACAAGTATTTTGCCATCAGCCATTTCAATTATCCTGTTAGATGATTTGGCAAAATCATTATCATGTGTTACTGCAATAATAGTTTGTCCAAATTCTTTTGACAGTTGATGAAATGTATCAAGAACAATACTTGTATTTTTACTATCTAAATTCCCTGAAGGCTCATCACACATGATAATCTTGGGTTCATTAATTAAAGCCCTGGCAATAGCAACACGCTGTTGCTGGCCACCTGAAAGTTTAGATGCCTGTTTCAATGCTTGGTCTTTAATACCGAGCAGTTCTAATTTTTGATAGGCCTGGTATTCAATTTCATCATAGGAGTACTTTCCCAGTTTTAAAGCAGGAATCATTACATTTTTTAGACAACTAAACTCTGGAAGCATGTAATGAAATTGAAATACAAAACCGATATTTTCATTTCGTATTGCCGCAAGATTATCTTGTTTTTGTCCAGTTATTTTTATACCATCTATAAATAATTCACCTTCATAGTCAGTATCCATTGTAGATAGAATATAAAGCAAGGTTGATTTACCGCAGCCCGACTTGCCAATTAATGTAACAAACTCACCTTGAGCAACTTCAAAAGAAACATCATCCAATGCTTTAAACTTTATAGGTTCAAGAAAATATTTTACAATGCGATTTGCTTTAAGAATTATTTTCTTTTCCATTATTTTCTGAATATTTCGATGGGGTCAACTTTTGCGGCATTAAGAGCAGGAATGTAACCTGCACCCAAGGTAACTAGCATACCAATGATAGAACCCATTATAAAAATTGGTGTCTCAAAACCAATAGGGAAATATTCTCTGTCGCCACCAATATAAATACCACTTACTATTTTTATTAATATTGCAGCTAAGACAAGACCGAAGCTGGTTCCAATAAAACCCATAATTAAAGTCTCTTTAATAAATATGTTTATTACATCCTTACCTTTGAAACCTGTGGCTTTAAGAATGGCAATATCATTTAATTTTTCTTTTATAGTCATGTTGATAATATTATAAATCCCGAATGCCGCCACCAATAAAATTGCTATTGAAATTGCCCCAAACATGACCTTTCTGGTTTTGTTACTTGCCATTGTTTGTTCGTTTGCAGCCTGCCAATCTTCAATTTTATAATTTGTAAGGTTTTCAAATCGTTTTGCATATTCAGGTGCCTTATTTGGGTCTTTAATGTTTACTAAAATATCAGTAACATAGCTGGTGCTTTGATGAAGTAACTGTTGTGCCACCACCAACGTTGTATATGATTTTGTTTTATCGATGGCTGAATTACTGGTTTTAAAAATACCCACAACTTTCATCACTTTTATTACGCCAATGGCCGACGTAATATTTATATTGTCATTTAACTGTATGTTTAAGTGATCTGCAATACCCACCCCGATTATAATGCCATTAGGTAGTGTTAAAAGATTACTTACATCACCTGCCAGCATAGTAGATTGAATATTGAACATGTCATTAGCCTCCATAATATTTACACCGGAAGCTATACCGTTTATTTGTGATGTACCATTGTTGTAAAAAAGACTAGCAGATACTTGTGGTGCAACGGTTAGTACATAATCTTGTTTCTTAAAATCAGCTAATATCTTATCTGGATTGATAAGGCTTTTAGTTAGGTTGGCAATCTTTGGGTTTACGATTACAGTTTCATAAACTGAATCAATAAAAGGCATTAAAGGCCGGCTTAAAATATCATCCTTGTAAATCCGAATGTGCGGAACAGCCTTAAACAGTGATTCATCTGAGTAACGGTTAAAACCAACAACCAATGAAATCATAAATATAAATATTCCAATACCCACCGTTACACCTAAAGAAGCAACCATAGTCTGTTTCTTGCGTGTAAGTAAATGGGTTAACGCTATCTCTGTATTAACTTTTAATTTCATTTTATTTTATCTGATTCAATAATGTTTTTCTCATCTAATCCATCAATTATTTCAACCCAGTCATTAGAAATAAAACCAGTTTTTACAACTATGTCTCCTTTGCCTTTTATCCTAACTTTGTTTCCGTACTTCAAAAAATGTCGAGGTATTACTAAAATATTTTTTTGGTTGCCGATAATTACATTTCCCTGCAATTGCGTGCCTGGGATTTTAAACGCTGGTTCTTTTGTAAATTCTGCCCTGCAATAAAAGGATTGTGTTTGTTCGTCGAACAAAGGATACAATTCCGTTACAACACCATCGTAGTTTATACCTTTATGTGTATTAAATTGAATAATTACCGACTGTTGCAGCTTAACTTTTGAGATATTGCTTTCATCGATACTTAAGTAGGCATAAATTTTTGTTGGGTTAGCTATTTCTGCTATCACATCACCTTTACGAACGAAATCCCCCAGTTCTTTTCTTTTTTTATACACTTTTCCGCCCACTACGGTAATCACACGGTTATATACAACAATTGAATTATTTACACCACTTTGCTGTTTCTGAATTTCTACCTGCTGATTGGCTTGTATTTGCAAATTGTTGTATTGTTCTTCTAATACTTTAAGTGCTGCGGTAGAATTGGCAAGATTTAGTTGTATGATTTCATATTCTACTTTTGCTATACTGTTGCTTTCGTATAATTTTCGGTAGCGTTCAAGCTGCTGTTCATCCTGTTTTATTTTTTCTCTGCCTGCTGCTATATTAGCTTTTACTTGCTGAAATAATGGGGAAGATGCAGTTGCATTTGACCTTGCTATTTTCAAAAGCTTATTAGACTGTGTGGCATTTACCACAGTTTGCTTATTGTCTATCACAGCCATTGTCTTGCCTGCTTTAAATTCGTCGCCTTCTTCAAAATAGATGGCAGTAATATAACCTTCTGCCTGAGCAGTAAGACTGTATTCATTATCCGCTTTTAAAACTCCAGTTGCAAAAACAAGTTCGGCAATATCCTTACGCACCGGTTGTGTTGTAGTTGTTTTTTTACCGCATGAAACAAATGTAATTGTACCAACAAGTACAAGTAGGATCTGTATTGATTTTATATTCATTTTATACTGTTATTTATATTGATTTTGGAAAGTTGATAGTGCAAGTTTATTACTGCTGTTTGATAATTAAGCGTAGCTGTCAGCGCATCATTAAAAGCAAAAAAGAGATTATCAGCAGGGTAAATGTCCTGAACAAATAAATTCAGATTTTTTCGATAAGTATCTTCTTTTAAAAACTTAATTTCTTCTGCAAACATTATTATTTCCATTGCCTTTTTAAATTCTAGGTACAGTTGTACATTTTCTGTTTCCTGCTGGTTTGTCTTATGTTTTACATTCAACTCTGCAATTTTCCAAGTGGTTTTTGCAGTTTCTGTTTGAGATAAACGTCCCGCATCAGGGAACATATAACTCAACCGCAACCCGATATAATTTGTGGAAATCCATCGGGCACCATCATCAAAAAAATGCTGAGTACTGTTTTCCTGCCAAGTCCAGTTGCCAATTAATGAAAGGGCGGGGTAATAAGCAGCTTTGTTTGCTTTATATTCACTTTTTGCATATTGCAATTGAAGTTGCGATTGTGTAACTGCAAGCGTATTTAAAGCAATTGCAGGTGCCTGTAAAGTTGCAGTTGTATTATCCTTATGCCCTATTTCAATTATAATTGCCGCATCTACATCGCAAAGTAATTTCAGGAGATTGTATTGCTGCTCCGTTGCGATTTGTATTTGCTGCAATCGGTCTTTAATCATCAGCTTATTCACTTTTGCATTGTTTACATCCTGGCTGCGTATGATTCCCTGATCAAATTTGTTTTGAAAGATTTGTAAAATGGAATCGGCATGCACTAAAGTTTTTGATGTGATTATTATTTGCTGCTGAAACGAAACGATATTGAAATAAGACGCTGCAATGGACTCAGATAAAGTTTTTTTAGTTAATTTACTATTTACAGATGCCAGTAGCTCATTCAGCCTAGCAGATTTTAATTTTTCCCAGGTGGCTGAGTTTATCACATCAATCTGCGGTGTTATATATACTGACTGAACGTATTGCTGTCCGCTCTGAACTTCCTTAAACGTACCCGGAGTGCCACCAAATACTTCGGCAGGGAAAAAATTTACCGGCAGTTGTATATTATCAGTGGCCGCATAATTTATACTTGCACGGGGATTGAACTTATTGATTTTTGCATATAGGGTTTGGTATTTTGCCAGTAAGACTTGCGCATCACCTGTTTTTAGGGCAATGCTATTTTTTTCGGCAAATGCAATCAAAGAATCCGGATTGGTGAAACGAAAAACCTGCTGTGCTTTAACCTTCACTAAAGAAAAAATTGAAATGATAATAAGTAAAACCTGTTTCATTGTATCCTAATTAATGTAAATGACTTATTGATAAATAATTTCTTAATTCTGAATTTCAATTTATCTTCATTGAGAAATGATAATATACCTGATGCAATCATACCACCAGGAGAATTAATATGTCCAATATATTCTTTTTCCGATGGGTCATATATAAAATCCAGCAACAGTAAGTGTCCTACTTTTTCTTTTTTTTCAGTACCCGATACTTTGATGATTTTTCCATAGTACTTGTTATTCTCATTGTAAATTTCCATTTCACGGGGAGAATCACTGAAAACCCATTTGCCCGTTATACTCTCGTTAGAATTGAATGATGTTAAAATCAATACAAGTGGCAGAAATAATAGAAAAATAATTTTATTCATTTTCATTTTATGAATGTGTTATTTAAAAATAGTTTGTGAATGTTCACTAACTTCAATGGATAATTTTTTTTCTTATTTATTTACGCGTACCCCCGTGACCGCCAGCTACAATCACAAGGATCTTCAGACTCAAGTAAATATACTTAAAAAACTGAATGACAATGTTTTGCATTTTGAAGCGATTGGATTTAGATATTTTGTAAGACATATTTTTGTTTTTTTTAAAATTTTCAAATTATTCTTCCTCTACTCAGGAATCAACCACCAGAAGGGCTTCATCTTTGCTTTATAAATGAAAGCATAGTGTAACGTCAATTTTAACCAATGACCAGCAAGACCAATGTCGCCAAAGGTTCTTTTCAAATCTCTACCATGGGATTTAGGATATTTTTTGTAATCTGGTACAATTGGAAAGGTAGTAATACTTATCCCGCTACCTTGAGTCATCCCATAACCAGCGGAGGCGATGCATGCAGCACCCATATTACCCATAGATCCTTTATGGTCAAGTGATATTTTTCCGTTTTTAATTGTGTCAATAATATTATCGGTTACTAGTTTTGCAGTAATTCCCGAAGGCATTCCCGTTCTTGGAGGGGATGGGAAAATTTCAGTACCGTTTTTGCTTTTTCTTGGTTTAGAAATACTATGAGGCGGTGCAAATGCAATTCCGGGTGCAAAAATATTGGCATAACTAGGATTTTGGTATGTTTCGGGCCAGTCTTGAACAGACCATTCTTCATAAGGTTTTGCTGTGTAATTGGCATCTACTATCATAAATCCTTTGAAGAGTTTGGCAGTTATATCATTTTCATTTTTATCAAACGCTTTAAAACCATGTCCTGAAAATGAGGGAATCAGCATTGCAAAATCGTACGACTCTGTTTTATGTTCACCTTCTAAATTTTCATAATGTGCTATACCATCTTCAATTTTAGAAACACCAGCACCTAAAATCCATTTAATGCCACGGTCAGCAAAAACCATTTCAACCATTTCACTGGATTTCATAGTCTGGCTGCCATAAGTTAAAAGCATACCATCCATTCCAAAATCCCCCAACTCATTTTCGTTGGAAATCCATGTCAATTCTATATTATCCCTTACACCAAAACGCACCAATTCCTTCTCAACATTTAAAATATATTCGAATGCTGCACCCTGACATGTGGCTTTAGCATGACCAGTTCCAATTAATATTTTGGCTTGTTTATCAGAAGCTTTAATGTCTGCTATTAATTTAAATAAAGCTTCAGAAGCATGTGAGGCATGTTCATAAGTGCATACAGAATAGGCCTTGTTTGTTCCTGGATTCAGCCCTTCAGTGAGTTCAAAAGCGAGTTTAGGTCCAGTAGCATTAATTAGAAAATCATAGTTTATTTTTTCTTGAACTCCAGCATTTTTGCCAAAAATCGATTCAACTGTTACAAAGGGTTTAGATTCTGTGACATCACCTTCTGGATGAAAAGAAACAACTTTTGCTTGCTTATAACCAATGCCTTTTCTTTTATATAAAGGTTCTAAAGGAAAAAATACGTCTTCAGATTTCATGCGACCAATTCCCACCCAAATATTTGATGGCACCCATTGATAGTTGCGATTAGGTGAAACCACCAACACTTCATGCTCTCTAGAAAGTTTTCTTCTTAAATGCGATGCAGCAGTATGTCCCGCAATGCCTGCTCCAAGTATTAGTATTTTTGTCATGAGATTTTATTTTATAAGAATTAATTGACTTTCAATTGTTCCTTCAACCCAATGTTTTACCACTGGTTCAATATTTACATAATCACCAGTCAGTAGAGTTTCTTTTATACCCTTTTCATTTTCAAAAACCACTTGCCCTTCCATACAAATCAAAAGTGCTGGAGTTTTGGTTATATGTTCTTTTAATTTTTCGCCTTGCAAAATTTGTATGGCAGTTGCATTTCCCAGTTCACTTTTGAAAAGAGAAGTTGCTGAAACAGGTTTTTCACGGGTGTGTAATTCTCTTATGTTCATTGGAAGTATTGATTAAATGTTGTGAATGAAGTTTGAATGATTTCAAATTCCTTTGCTGCTTCGGTTTCGTCTTTAGCTTCTGAAGGTTCTTTTACCAAATCTATATAAGGTAATAGCCACTTGTGTAGTTCATCGTGTGCTTTGCCTTTTATTGTGCAATTAGAAGTAAGTAAATCAATATTGGATTGCAATTTTTCGACTAATGATTTGTGATCTTTTTGCTCAATAGTAGAGAAAGAAATAATATCATTTTCCGTATTGCGAATATGAGTTATCATATTCGCATCAACCTTCCATTTTTCGCCATTGTTAAGTTCGATGGTTTGCATTTCATCGTTATGCTGATGTTCTTCTTGAGTTACGGTTTCCGTTTTCTGTTTAGATTTTTCGTTAAATGTGTTGCTACAACTAAAAAGGAACAAACTGATTGCTGTAATTGAAATTGTTATTTTTTTCATAATTTCTTTTTTGTTATTGTGAAATAAGCAATGACGGTAAAAACAAGCGTTACTGAAATTCTAAAAATCATTGCATCGATGGTTTTTCTTCATAGATACCGCCTAAACTTGCGTGAATTTTAAGCCCGATAAAAGCTGCTATTAGAATAAGTGTTGAAATCCCTAAGAGTGTAGCTCTCAATTTTTTGTTTTTAATAAACCCATGAGCGGCAATAAGATATAGAATGCTACTGATGAAATTTGACCAAACCACAAACAAAACATAATTGCCCTCTTTGGCTCTAATACCAAACAAATCAAATATTACGGAAGTGCTTAAGAATAAAGTAAGCAAGCCAAATCCGGCTAAGACTGTTGCTAATAAATTGGGAATTAATTTTTTCATTTCGATTTGATTTTTATCAACGTTAAGACCGCTTGTATCATATTGTCTCCTTCTCTGCTTATGTCAAATTGAAAGTTGGTAACTCTCCATTTAAACATTTGCAACCGGAAAGTTCCCATCACGATATGCAATAATTCATCAGATTTTATTGCATTGGTAAATACTTTCTTTTGTTGTCCTTCTAAAATAATAGGCATTAAGTGCTTCATTTTTACACCCATTATTTTCAATATTATTTCGTTAATGCGTTGACTTTCTTCCAACAGACCGTCAGAAAAAACCGCTACTACAAAGTGAGGGTTCTTTTTAAAGAATGAAAATTGATTTTGAAACAACGTTGTGAATTTTTCTTCTGGTGATTGTTCACTGGAAATTGTATTAGTATATCGATCATCCATACTCACGGCAAGGAATTCAAGTAAAGCAATAATTATTTCTTCCTTGCTTGTAAAGTGTCTGTAAATAGCACTTTCAGAAAACTTCATTTCTTTAGCAAGGTTCTTAATGGTTAAACCACTTACTCCCGAAGTAGTAAGTATTTTTCCTGCCGCCTCGATAATTTCAAGTTGTCTATCTGAAATTTTTACTGTGCC
>JANQZX010000013.1 GCA_030728245.1 Saprospiraceae bacterium
ATATGTACTTCCCGACGGATGCGGTCTTCCCAGGATAATTCTACCGCGCTTTTCTTTTCGAGAAATACCATATATCCTGTTTTTTGACCTAATCTATCCAGGTAACGGGCTAATTGTTGAATGCCATGTGGTTCGGAACGCGCGTCGTGATGCATTTTTATCTCAATGGTTATGACTTGTGTCTTCCAGAAAATGACCAGATCTGTCCGCCCATTCCCCGTTGCCATTTCTCTTTCAATACGTCCTCCCCCATTGATTATCCGTTGCAAAAAAGCCATCAGAAATAATTGATGTCCCGCTTCTTTATATTTATATCTATCTATCCATGATTCTGAATTCCATCGATAAAAATCTGTAAATGCGTCCAGTAATTTATCCATATTCAGCGTACCGTCCGTATTTAGGTACCATATCGTTTGGGCTATGTCCTGGTTAATACTAACTGAAAAGCCTATGGTCAGAATGCGAGTTATGATTTCTCTATATATCGGATTGGCAAATTGAATAGGATTCCCCGTGCTGATAATACCTAAATCGCGGCAATAACGGATAGCATCATCTGCTCCATCAAAAGCGGGGGAATCACCCGTGATGATACTCATAATAATAGGTCGAACCCGGGGATCATCTATCTTGTCCGCTAAGCTGTCCAGATGCGTTTGGCGCTGTTCGATGAGGCGTTCCTTCCCTAGTTCAACAGAGTCCAGAGTAATTTCGCGTGTATAAACGTTTTTTAAAATTTTCTTTACCACCTCATTGGCCAGCGCGTTCGTCAGCCAGGGCTGTCCGCCCGAATAGGCATATAATTTTTCTAAAACCTCTTCAGAAAAAATCTGACCAGTATCCTGCGTATGTTGGTCCAACAATCCTCGTACTTCTTCCTTTGAAAATACAGGCAAGAAAAAAGATTCTGCTTTTATGTTAAATGGGGAACCTGATCCTATCGACGGATTATCCGCACGTGCCCGCATGCGAAAATCACGAATATCTCGCAAGCCTACTAACGCAATAGATTGAGGAAAATGTTTGGGCCGGGTTTGAAAACCATCCCTTAATTGACGTAAAGTAGAAATAAGCACGTCGTCATAGAGAGCATCCACTTCATCAATCAATAAAACCAAGGGTTTATCCAGTGTATCGCACCAATCAGTAAGATAATTTCTTAGTAATAAGTTACCTGATGAATACCCATCTGGATTAGGCGGTAAAGCATCGGGCGTTAAAAAAATTTTAGACGTCAAATACAAAGATTGTATAAACACCTCATTTGCCGTTTCCACGGTGATACTGTTATAACCCGCTGATTCCAAAGAACATACCACAGACACATAATTACCTTCCTTGTTCAAACGGTGAGCCAAAGCATGTAAAAAAGTGGTTTTACCTGTTTGCCGGGGTGCATGAATGAGAAAATATTGCATATCTTCAATCAAAACATGTATGTCGTCGTAAATGTTCCTGAAGGGATCTACCATGTAGTGCCTTTCAGCATTACACAGACCTGTGGTATTAAAGAATCTTTTCATATTCCAAAGATACGCCTTTTTGGTGTGGGATGTACGAGTATGTACGAAGATGGAGGAGAGGGATAACTTCGTTCTGGGTGTTACGAAGATGGCGGGGCTGTGCCCCTATGTGATAAGAAGGGGTGAGTTAAAGTAATCTTCTACGAATTACCATTACACCTAGACCAAAAACGTCCTCTGTAATCCTATAAATCCTGTAAATCCTGATTCAGGATTAGTTACAGGAAATATCCCAAAAAAACACCCATGTTCCCCAATCTCCGCAGGAAATTACGGGCGCAGCAGCGTGTGGTTTTGAATCAGGATTTTCAGGATTTCTAAGATTAACTATAACGTCTCCGGTTTGGGAGGAAGGTTATTATTAAAAGGTGATTCCATTTTAAATCCTCTCGCCGCTGCGTTACGCAGCGGCGAAAAAAAGGGCATAAAGTAATCCTCTACGAAAACCCAT
>JANQZX010000014.1 GCA_030728245.1 Saprospiraceae bacterium
TTCTGATGGAATTGCCCCATTAACCGACCCTATTCCCACTAAAATAGCAAAGTCTCCAATTACCCTTGACCTGACATACGTTTCTACTTCGCCTCTAACCGCTACCAAAGCGCCTCTGTCGAGAATAAACGTATCGAGAACCCTTCCAGGAACGCCGAACCGACTTTTTATTCAGGATTTACGCGGTTTTCTCTATGAATTTAAGGATAATAAATGGGAAGTGGCCATAGATTTGATTCGTGAAAAGCCTGCTTTTATTCATGCGCCAGGCTTGGCAACAGGTTTCGGCAGTTTTGCTTTTCATCCCGATTTTAAGTCAAATGGACTACTTTATACGACACATACAGAACCACCTGCCACTGCTAAGGCCGATTTTGCGTTCGAGGATTCCATCAAAGTGACGCTTCAATGGGTTTTAACCGAGTGGAAAATTCAGGACGTCAACAACCTGCCATTTAAAGTCACAAACAGAACCTTACTTCGGGTCAACATGGCAACACCCATACATGGTGTTCAGGAATGTACTTTCAATACTACCGCAGGTAAAGGTTCCGCAGATTATGGCATGCTCTACGTTGGTGTGGGCGACGGCGGTGCTGCCGGAGAAGGTTGGACTCATGTCACCACAGGAAATAACAGGATCTGGGGTTCGGTCATTCGGATAGATCCTTTAGGTAAAAATAGTAAAAATGGTCAATACGGTATCCCAACTGATAATCCGTTCGCAAAGTCGAAAGACGCTGACCTTTGCAAGGAAATCTATTGCCGTGGCTTTAGAAATCCAAACAGGATTATTTGGACACCCAAAGGTAAAATGTTGATAACAGATATTGGCCAATCTAATAGCGAGGAATTAAACCTGGGCATTCCCGGCGGAAATTATGGCTGGCCGGACAGGGAAGGTACTTTTGTAGTGCGTCCAAAAGCAAAAATAGATCAGGTTTTTCCCCTGCCTGCAGATAGTGATCCTATACCCTATCTTTATCCGGTGGCACATTTTGATCATGACGAGGGAAAAGCCATTTCCGGTGGATTTGTATATACAGGCCAGAAAATACCGGTTTTGCAAGGGAAATATATCTTTAGTGACGTAACAAACGGACGATTTTTTGTTGTTGAGGCCGATAAACTGAAATTAGGCACGCAATCTACCATTACAGAATTTGGCCTTACGTTGGACAAACAACCTTTTAGTTTCTTGTCAATTCATCCGAAATATAAACCTGATCTAAGACTCGGTCTAGACGAAAATGATGAGCTATTGATATTCACCAAAGCGGATGGGAAAGTTTACAGAGTGGTTGGTGCACAATAAAGGACGCTATCCAAGCCCTTTTTTCATTTCATAAACGAAATTATGTTTGGGTAGCTCACCATAATAGGTAACTTCTTGCTCAAATATCTTTTCAGCGCCCAATCGCTCCATCGCTTTTTGGGACCTGATATTTTGGGCCCCAACCTCAAAATAAACCCTATCAACATAGTTGAAGGCGTAATGTAGCATAAGCCATTTAACTTCCTTATTAAAATGATTTCCCCAACAAACTCTTGAAAAAAAAGTGTAGCCAATTTTTATGAGGCGGGCTTTAGCATCATAATCATAAAATCGGGTGGAACCAATAACATCCCCTGTAACTGCATTTGAAATTAAAAAAGCCCCTTCAGATTGGATGGCTCCTTCAAAATACTTCTCAAAAACTTCCCGTTTAAACCTATCCGGATTAGGATGCTGTACCCAAATCAATTTATCGGAAGCCACCTCGAACAATCTTTCAAAATCACTTTCAAGCAGCGGCGTTAATATTACTTTTTTATTTTCCAAAAGGATGATTGGTAATTTTTCCATAGTAAAATCATTTGCATTATTCTATAAATATACCCTACATTTGTGGAAGATACCTATTTCACCCGCAAGATTTTAACCTTATGACAAATATTGAAAAATTTCACCCAGACCAGCTGTCAGAAGATCAAAAGGAAGGAGAATCCTTGAAAGAAAATACGACAGAAACCGATTATTTCGAGCAGATAGATATTCCCTATTTGATCAAAAGATCATTGTCTCAATATCAGCCTGCCCCTCATCGGATTATTGCCATAAAAGAAAAGATCCTTAAGCGTTGAATACCTTATGCCCCTATTGCCTGTCCTTTTCCTCCTTCTTTTTTCGCTGAATGCAGCAGGTCAGGTAGTATTGCCGGATTCGGTAAAAAATAAGATTGCTCAATTGAACGGGGAGATATTACTTCCCCTGGACGCTGATTACAGAAATACCTCGTATTTCAATAACGAAAAGGAGGATGAACCGCATTGGGATATAATCCTTTCGGACAGAAAACACAAGCGAGAAATTCGCTATATGTTTTTACCCGACACTTCAAGCAGTCATTTCCCTCCTGACATGACTGTTTATCGTTTGGTGCTTCATATATGTAAAAATGAAGAAAATAGTGTGGTTACTGCCAGAGAATTAAGTGAAGATGAGCTATTTGACTGGTATCAATGCGATTCCGGCAAAATCTACCAGTTTCCACCCAAAATAGCTTTAGGATATTACGCCTACTGCCGGCTGATTGCCATACACAGGGAGGGCCGCGGAAAGGTTGTCATTTGCCTTTTGTACAATGACCCACAGGACTTACAGGAAGGACATACCTATTCGTTTCGATTTTTAGATGATAAATGAAGTTAAAAAATAAAGCAAATGAAAAATTCATTTAATGAACATGACACGGCAGAATTTATAAGCCGAATCGACAAATTAACACCGACTACAAAACCAATCTGGGGTAAAATGGATGTAGCAAAAATGATGGCACATTGCAATGTTACCTACGAATTGGAATATGAAAATATTCACCCTAAACCAAATGGCTTTGTAAAATTAATGTTGATAATTTTTGTAAAAAATTCCATAGTTGGCCAAAAACCGTACAAAAAGAATGTACAAACCGGAACACAATTTTTAATTAAAGATAGCAGGGATTTTGAGACTGAAAAGAAACGTTTGGTTGATTATCTAAACAAGACACAACAACTTGGAGAAACTTATTTTGACGGAAAAGAATCTCATTCATTTGGTGTTTTGACCGCACAAGAATGGAGCACAATGTTCAGTAAACACCTTGACCACCACTTGACACAATTTGGCGTTTAAACACCATGTTGTAAAGGATTTAGTAGAGCGTGAGGTTGATGAAAAATAATGGCTTAGGCGTTGGAATCGATAGTTTTATGGTTTCAATAAATTAATTCAATTATGTTAAAATTATTTGACCTGAAAACGGTCATATCAAGAGGCTGCGAGGTAATTAGCGCTTATTTTATTTTAATTTCGCCCAAAATTTCCCTAGATTGCGCTTATAAATAACTTAAAATGATTGATAGCGCCTATTTTTCGGACGATGCGCCCATTATTCAAGGGATAGCAAAACCTTATCCGGGCTGGATAGTGGGATACGCAGCAATCATTGAAAAGTTACCACTCCAAATTCCATTACCAGCAGTGAAAGCCATGATTTCGGTGAAATACCGAAGTGTAAAAATGTCATCCTGGCTAATTTTTTCTGCTGCCTATTTGCCTCAAGACAATACCAGCATCTCTAAAATTGAAGCATTATATAATCACCTTGTATTTGCACTTAAATACGAAGGGGTAAATCTTTTGGTGTTCACAAAGTTGCGGGAAAAGTTGAGTAGTGAAGAGCTATTAGCGTTGGTAAACATTCAGCCATTGGGTCAGTATTCCAGAAGGATTTGGTTTCTCATAGAATGGGTATCCGGAACACCGATTATTGGCAAAAGTGATATAACCAAAAAAAGCTATATCCCTGTGGTTGACACCAAATTACAATTTGCTGTTTCGGGCATTAAATCGCCACGTCATTTGGTACTAAACAATTTGCCAGGAACAAATAAATTCTGCGCGCTAATCAGAAAAACGGAAAAAATAGAACAGCATTTATCGAAGAGCTATGTGGAGGAGAATAGAAAGCAGCTTGCAGGGATTAGAAAAGACATCATTCAAAGAGCATCCGCCTTTTTGCTTTTAAAAGACTCAAAAGCTTCATTTACCATCGAAGGGGAAAGCCCAAAGAGTAAAAGAGCAGCCAGGTGGGGTTCAGTCATAGGCCAGGCAGGTTTAATTGACCTAAGCAAAGAAGAATTGATACGCTTGCAGCATCTGGTAATTGAAAATCAACGATTTGTTCAAATGGGATTAAGGACAAAAGGTGGATTTGTTGGTGAACATGATAGATTATCCGGGGAGCCCATACCTGGCCATATCTCAGCAAAACCGGATGACCTGGATGATCTTGTAAACGGTTTGATTGAAGTGAATCAGTTGCTCATCAAAGATGACATCCATGCAGTATTGGCAGCGGCAATAATTGCCTTTGGCTTTGTATTTATTCATCCCTTTGAAGATGGCAATGGAAGAATACACCGGTATTTGATTCATCATACCCTGGCAAAAAAGCAGTTTGCCGACCAGGGTATAATTTTCCCTGTTTCATCTTCCATTCTTAACCATATCAACGATTACCAGCAAGTTTTAGAATCATATTCCAAACCACTTCTGGATCTCATTGAATGGGTTGAAACCAAGGATCACAATGTGAAAGTGACAAACGAAACCAAAGACTACTATCGATTCTTTGATGCTACCAAACAGGCTGAGTTTTTATTTGACTGTGTAGAGGACACTATAAAGAACATTTTTCCTCAGGAAATTAATTATCTGGCAAATTATGATGCTTTTAAAGACTACATGGATGAGGAATTTGAAATGACGGATAAATTGGTTTCGATATTGGTGAGATTTTTAGAGCAAAATCAAGGGGTTTTATCCAAGAGAGCCAGAGAAAAAGAATTCAGCATGCTCACTGAAAGGGAAGTAACACGAATCGAATCTACATATACCGAAATCTTCGGCAGGTAATGTGGATAGGAGGAGCTTTTGCAGCTATACATTCTGGACATATTTTAAAAAAGTGCCAATGCTCAATTACGCATGTGGATCAAATTAATGAGAATATTTAGCCATCACCATAATCATACTGAAATCCAAAGAAATTCTAAATGAATAAAGCATAAATAATATCAAGGAGTATAAATCTCGTTGTCTATCAAAATTATATCACTCGATGTAGTGAAAATTTAACTAACAACGAACCTTAAATCGTTAACGGTAATATGTCTGACATTTTCTTCAAAACAAAACTTAAATCGAAAATTAGGATTAAATAGTTCAGACTTGACTGTTGAAAAAATAATGATAATATTATTATTTCGATAAATTATTGTAAATGGTTAAGCTTCTCATAAATACTGAAACTATAATTGGACAATGACTAAACGAACTTGAAAATTGTTTATCAATCCTAAATGAGTTTATACCAAAAAAAGACTTTGTAATAATAGAAACAGTTGTCACGCCGGAAAATTTTATCCAATTGACAGAAAATGAAACTACTGTACAATTCTGAGACAAATGCCCAAACAGCTAACACGAGTCTAGCAAAAGTGTCGGTTCAGTGCTCCGCAGACTCATTTACAGTTAATCAAAGTTTGGTTCACAGCATCAAGATTTGTGGTGAAAATCGCCACCTTCCCTAAGTCCGAAACCTTTATTAACCAAGCTAACAGAACGACAAAGCAATGTAATTCACAGATATTTTTAGACTTTATTTTCCAGCGAATCAAAAAAATGAAAGAAATATTTGCGTAGTTAAATAACTACATTTAAATTTGTAGCCAAATACCTTCACAATGAATTTAAGAAGAGACGTATTCCAAGCTATTGCAGATCCAACAAGAAGGACTATTCTACTTCTTCTTGCTACACAATCAATGACAGCAGGGGTTATTGCGTCCAATTTCGACACAGCAAGACCGACCGTTTCAAAGCATCTTCAAATTTTGACAGAGTGTGAATTAATAAAACAAGAACAGCAAGGACGAGAAATATACTATCAACTTAATGCTGATAAAATGAAAGAGGTTGCAGACTTTTTAGAGCCATTCCGAAAGCTTTGGGACGACAGATTTAACCAGTTGGAACAAGTAATGAAAAGCTATCAATTAAAATATTAATATCGTGGAACAGAAAACAAAGCTAATAGCCGATGATGGCAAACAGGAAATTTTAATCACCAGAACATTTGACCTACCTGTAGACCTGCTTTTTAAAGCTTACACAGAATCTGAATTGGTGGAACAATGGATGGGTAACAAAGTCTTGAAAATGGAAAATCAAACTCACGGAAGTTACCAGTTTGAGACAACGGACGGACAGGGAAATATTCTGTTTAGGGCTAATGGTTCAATTCATAAAGTGATTGAAAACGAAAATATCACAAGGACTTTTGAAATGGAAAACTCAGGTTTTCCTGTTCAACTTGAATTTTTAGATTTTGAACCAATTACAGATGACAAAAGCAAACTGACAATGAAAATTGTTTTCAGGTCAGTGGCAGACAGAGACAATATGCTTAAACTTCCTTTTGGTCAAGGAATTAATATGGCTCATAACCAACTCGAGAAATTAATCAGTAAATTAAAATAACTGACAATGAAAAAGAGAGATAAAATCATTTATTGGGTAGCAACCATTTGGCTAAGTTTAGGAATGGTGTCCACAGGAATAGTCCAACTTATTCAAATGGAAGAAGAAGTTCAAAAAATGAATACCCTTGGCTATCCTTCCTACTTCTTAACAATTATAGGTGTTTGGAAAATATTAGGAGTTATTGCAGTACTTGTTTCAAAATTTCCATTGGTAAAAGAATGGGCGTATGCAGGATTTTTCTTTTTGATGTCTGGAGCAATATTTACACACATTGCCGCAGCAGATGAAGCCGTTGAATATTTTGGACCTGGTTTATTGCTTGTATTAACAATTGTGTCCTGGTATTTCAGACCAGCAGACAGAAAACTAATAAATGGCTAATTATAAAATTTTAATTTAAGAAGAAATAAAGTGGGGAGCACCAGTTTATAAACTCAAAGGGAAAAACATTGTTTCAGTCGGTGCATTGAAGGAATCAGCAAACATTGCATTTTATAAAGGAATTTTACTAACAGTCGAACACAAAATTATTCGACAACAAAGGAATTTGCAGTCAGACAGAATTATAAAATTTACCAATGTTCAAAGTAAACCATGAACCAATTCCTGACGAACTTCTTGAAGCATTTGATCAAGACCCTGCATTAAAAAAGCATTTTATGTATTAACAGCGGGACGACAAAGGGGCTATATCATTAATTTTTCACAACCCAATTCATCACAAGCAAGAATTGGTCGAATAGGAAAATACAAAGAACAGGTATTAAAGGAAAAGGACTGAATGACAAGTTTAGTTGTTGACGACAGAAAAAGAAGCCCAACCCATAACAGCGGCAAGCATTGTGAAACCAGAAACAGAAAAAAAAAACAGACAGAAAATGAAAGTGCATACGACAAATTATATTGACACATTTATAGAAGTTGCAGACGACTGTCCAACTGACATTGGCGAAATTCCTAAACCAAAAGGAAACAACAAAACAGTTGCGGAAATGCAATTAGAACTTGTCTTAAAAAATCCTTATGAATATACTTCTGACGATGTTCTATTTCAAGTTTATGCCGACAGAAACAATTTGACAAAATCGGAATACAAAGAAGCAAGGGAACAATTTTTTTCCAAAGGACAGCCTTGTTTTAGGGCTTCACCATTGACAAAACGCTGTGGCTTTGGTGTTCATTCAGATAAAAATGGAAAAATTGCAATATTTGGACGAGAAACAAAAGAATATGAGCAATTTGTAAATGACCCAAAAATCCAAAAAGTAAAAGCAATGCGAACTTCAAAAAAATAAATATGCAGACGCATTTAAAAATTCACTACCAAACGACTGTTAATGAACTAGTTGAAAAAATTGGGATGTTTTGACATACCCGAAATGGTAAAGCAATATTTTTTCGAGACAGAATTAGTAACTAACTGGGAAGTTGGTATCGACATAGTTTCTTTTGCTTCTTTAGGTGCCTAAATAATCAGGTATGACCTGGGAAAATGTAGAGGCTGTGAGGTCAATAGCACTTATTTTTCAGATGATGCCCCATTATTCAAGGGTCAGAATAAAATCATGCGGAAAGGAGGAGCTTGTGCAGCTATAAATTCTGGACATAAAACAAATTATGGGCAAAGCATATTTGAAAAGACAAAATAAAGCTACTGCCAACATCAGTTTTCCAAAAGTACATTTGAAAAAATATATTTATTATTAATAAATTTTTATTGATTATCAATATTTATTTATTATATTTGCATCATAATTTTAAGCTTATGTCAAAGAAAAATGATGTTATTCTAAAAGTGTTACATGTTGCGTCCTGGATTGCTTTTATAGGTCTATGCATTGAGGCCGGGGCCTTAATTTTCAATTTCCTGTTTTCTTTGTTTAAACCTATTGCCAGCCAAGATATCCACAATGGTTTAGACCTCTCTGAAATGTACGCAAACCAATTTCCACAATTTGTTGGTTTGATGGGCTTTGTGGTGGCACTGGCTGTGCTAAAGGCTTACCTGTTTTACCTGGTAGTGAAGATCTTCCAGAAACTGAATCTGGTAAAACCGTTTGATATTGAAATCGCAAAACTGATTGAAAAAATTAGTTATGAAGTAGTCTCTATTGCTATTGTCAGTGTCATTGCTCATCAATATACCAAACAACTTATCCATAGAGGTTATGAAGTTAGTCATGTAGAAAAGTACTGGAACGACGCGGCTGCATTTCTGATGATGGCTGCGATATTATTTGTAATCTCACAGGTATTCAAAAAAGGAATTGAATTGCAAAACGAAAACGATTTAACTGTTTAAGCCATGCCAATCATTGTAAACTTAGATGTGATGATGGCTAAGCGTAAAATCTCTCTCAATGAACTTTCAGAAAGAGTTGATTTGACATTATCAAACCTTTCCATCTTAAAGACAGGAAAAGCAAAAGCAATTAGATTTAGTACTTTAGAATCTATTTGTAAAGCCTTGGACTGCCAACCAGCTGATATTTTAGAATATAAAAATGATGATGTTAAAACAACGAAACCTTTATAGGCAAGCGAAACAGACGACATATACTTAACAACGGACTTTTTTTCCGACCTGTATTTTTTAAAAAACAATTTTAGCCAGCCTCACAAGTGACACATTTTTTGCATTTAAACAAGTAGAAAATGAAAGAAAATAAATTTATGAATCCCAAGTTTGTTTTAGCACTAATTTCTTCACCAATATTTGCCGTCTATGGTCTTCTACCTGTTTATCTTTTTAATGCGGTTGAATTTGGTAGCATAATTAAAGAATTCACTTTCCTAACATCCGTTTTTTTAATTATCTGGTTCAGCAACTTGATTTTGTTAAGACAGCTGAAGAATGAATTGAGTCTAAAATTCTTTACAATTAGCTATCTTTTTGTAATGTGTTTTGTTAGAATAGCCGTCTACTTCGCTGAAGAATTTTTAAAAACTCCAGAATTGGAAATCAACTTAATTTATCCATTATTTTCTGTGCTGGTTATAAATTCTATCATACTTTTGCTTATCAATACTGTTGAAATGAATTTTAAACGAAAACAGGAAATTTTAGAAAATGAAAAAATAAAAACATTACAACTTCAAACTCAACACCGTTTATTGCTCAATCATTTGCAGCCCCATGCCTTGTTTAATATGCTCAGTACACTCAAATCTATTATTAACAATAATCCTAACGAAGCAGCAGACTTCACGGTTAAACTCTCTAATTTTTTAAGAAATTCGCTTCAAAATGATACTGCTGGGCTGCATAGTATCCAACATGAGTTAAGCATTGTAGAAGATTATTTGCATCTGCAAAAATCACGTTTTGGAAATTCGTTCGTTTATAATATAGATATTCCAAGCCATTTTTTAACCTATCAAATAGCATCTTTATCTATTCAAACTTTAGTAGAAAATGCTTTTAAACACAATTTATTTAGCACTTACCAACCTCTTCAAATCTCCATAAGCATTGCGAAGGAAAGTTTATTTGTAAAAAACACTTATGCTCCTAACGATAATGAAACAGATACTGGAACGGGTTTAATAAATTTGAACGAACGAAGTGAAATACTTATGGATAAAGGAATCGAAGTAAGTAAAACTAATAAGTATTTTGAAGTCGTTGTGCCAATAAAGCCTGTAATATGAAAGTAATAATTATAGAAGACGAATTACCAACGGCCATTGAAATGAAACGCACTTTGCTGACCATTGATGCTGATTTGCATATTATTGGTATGTTATCTTCAGTTGCTGACATCAATCATCAAAGTGAACTTTTACCAAAAGCTGATTTGATATTTTCTGATATTCAACTTTCCGATGGGTTGAGCATAGATGCTTTGTTAAAATTCAACAATACGGTACCAGTCATTTTTTGTACCGCCTACAATCACTATGCATTAGCAGCTTTCAAAGCCAATGGTATTGATTATATCTTAAAACCATTTACTAACGAAACGGTAAAAATTGCCTTTGATAAATTCAAAAGATTGTCCAACACAATCGTGGATTTCAACCAACTTTCAAACGACATAAAACAAGAAAAAACAAAGCAAAAGGCAAACATTATTATTCATCGGGGCGATAAAATTATCCCGT
>JANQZX010000015.1 GCA_030728245.1 Saprospiraceae bacterium
CCAGCTACCGTTGCCTCAATTTGAACCTTTGCCACCTTTCCACCCATCAGATTTGCGGAAACCAAAAAAGCACCCTCCGTTCTCATTTGTCGAAAAGAAACCTGTTTCCAATCTGACGGAATGGCGGGAAATAGATGAATAAAACCTGCATGGCTCTGCAGGAGCATTTCTTGTACGCCTGCGGCAAAGGCAAAATTTCCCTCGAGAGTAAAAGGTCGGTAAGTATAAGAGGAATAGCCAAGTTTCGATTGATCGCCATTGGCATGAAAACTATTTTTCAGACAAAAATGCTCAGCAAAAATACGCAGGGCTTTTGCTGAGCCCATCCCGTCAAAATTTCTGGCTTTTAGATTGCCAAGCCAGGCAAAAGAATAGCCACAATATTGACTTGAACCATATTTATCTAACGTATTTATAGTGTTTTGAATCATCCGTTTATCCTTTTCCCCATTTGAAATATCCACCAATCCTAGTGGATGGAAGGCTACTAAATGTGAAAAATGTCTGTGAGAGGCATCATAGGGAAAATCTTTGGCAAAGGTGAGGCCCGATGAATAATCTGCATCTAATTCACCCCATTCCCTTCCAATTTTTTGCCATTTTAAAGCCTCTTCTGGCTTATCGAGCTCAGTGGCCAATTCTGCTGTTTTGGAGAAAAGCCATTTCACCAAGCCTAAATCAAAATTAGTCATGGTTGAAAACCAGGCCTTGGGTGAATTATTAAAAATTTCAGGACTGGAGGAAAGGGGTAATTTTCTTATTCCTTTTTCGTCTAAAAGGGAAACTTCCTTCAAATATATAGCTACTTTTTCCAGCCAGGGATAAGCTTTTTCCGATAAAAAGGTTCTATCCATCGAGTAGCGCCATTGCAAATAGTAATGATGGGCAATCCAGGCCGAAACCGTTGGCCCGAAAGAATATTGAATCCAACCACCCATTGGACTACCCGCAAAAGTAGAAACGCCGGGAACATTGACACCATTTGTTTGAAAATATTGTTTGGTATAGGATTCAAAAACAGGTTTATTTTTCTCCAGCCAATCTATAAATCCCATCGATTGGCCTAATTTATTGGCACTATACGCTGGCCAATAACTTAGCTGTGTATTCAAATCGTTGTGAAAATCACCTTTCCAGGGTGGTAATTTACCATTGTCTGCCGTCCAGACTGCTTGTAAAGAAATGGGAGGAGCCCCATTACCCGACGCAGCACCGAATTTATACTGTTCCAAATACCACTGTTTCATTAAAATACTATCAGGTATATCTATGCTACATTGTTGCCAATAGTCTAACCACCAATTCTTATGAATATTTAATCCTTTATTATAAGAATCAGTTGAAATTTGTTCTGAGGGCAGCGATGTAGGCAGAATGTCATCTTTATTTGTTTTAATCACCTGAATATTCCAAATCCCTGTCAAAACATCTCCTTCCGATTTCCATTGAACATTGATACGATAAGTAAATCCATTCCAACCCTCCTGGGTATAGGAAATAAAATTATTTTCCTTGTGCAGAACCCCTTTTGGGTAACCCAATCGTCTTAAATCTTGCCCCGTTACTGGATTATCCTCCCCCGATTTTGAATCTACATTATAAAGAGGTGGAATCAATTCAGGTAAAATAGTTCCCTGTATATAAGAAAATTTAAACCAGCCCTCTTGTTTAGACGCATGAACAAAAGTCTCCAGGGTCATACCATTTGTCCATTCAACTTCGCAAAGCCCATGTTTGAGAAACAGCTCAACGCGTTTCACTTTTGATTGAATATTAAAGGATAAAGCTCCTGCGGGAATCTTTGAAGGTCCGGGATCTCTATCATAAGGAAGATCAAACATTTGCTGAACTTCTTCATATTTATTATTTTTCCAACGATCTATTACCCACTTAAAATTCCAGTTTTTATGATCGAGGTTAGCTGTAGGTCGAAGATCCCACAAATCGGCCCTATCCAATGAAAACCTTAACTTTCCTTCCTTTTCCCAAATAAGCGCACCTAACATACCGTTTCCCAGGGGAATTGCTTCGTCCCAGGTGGTAGCCAGTTCTTCAAATAATAAATTCTGATGCCGGGCTGGTTGTAATTCGTCCTTCCCATTTTGCCCCATCATCAGCGTAGAAAAAAAGGAAAAAAGGAATACCAACACCCTTTCTGCATTAAAAACCATAATTAATTCGTTTGTTACCTCAAAAATTACTACTTTTTTGGTAACTTTTTAAAAAATGATTCTCATTTTTCGAATAAATAATTTTTAACCCTAACTATTATCATTTTGTCCAGGCTGCAATCTTTCATTTATTTTATACTTCGCTCTTTAGCCCAATTTGTCCTACTTACTTACTTTAGGAAAGTATATGTCAAAAACAAAGAAAACTTTAAGTTAAAAGGCCCTACTATTGTCGTAAGCAACCATCCTAATACGCTTATTGATCCGGTAATTATTGCTGCTTATTTAAATGAACCCATTTTTTTTCTTGCCAATGCCAGTCTATTTAAAAATCCACTGATTGCCAAAATATTAAGATATCTCTATTGCATTGAAATAAAAAGATTCGAAGATACAGGTGTCAAAACGCTGGATAACTCAGCTGCTTTTGACCAAAGTAGTAAGCATCTTGCATCGGGTGGAAATATTTACATTGCTGTTGAAGGAACAAGTTACATGGAAAGGGTACTCAGACCATTGAAAACTGGTTTTGCCCGCATCGGATTTCAAGCTATAACAGGGCATGCAATGGGAAAAGAGGTATTTATTTTGCCCATAGGCCTGAATTATGAAAAACATGACAAGCATGGCTTTGACTTAGAGGTTATTGTTGGCGAATCAATTCCTTTTAGCCAATATCTTGTTGATTATGAAAATAATAATCAAAAAACTATAAAAGATTTAACGGCTGAACTACAATCTGTCCTTGGATCTTTAGTCATTCATACAACAGACCTGGATGAAGAAGCGCTGTTACTGGATATTGAATCCCTTTTTTATGGAAAAATAAATCAACAGGAAACCACTGTTTTTGATACACACCGATCTACGCTGGAGCATATCAGGAAATGGGAAGATGCCAGAGGTATCTCCTTTCTATTATGGAAAAAAACATTTACTGGATTTACCAAATTGCTTTCTGAATTCAAGCTTTCATTAAAAATACAATCACAGATATATAATAATACCTTTCCTTTGAAGGAAAAAATATTACTTGCTTTCTTTGGTTTCCCCTTTTATGTCTATTCTCTCTTAAATCATTTCATAGCGATTTGGATCCCCCGCTGGATTAAGAAAAAATTAAATCTATATGTAGGATATAACTCGACAGTCAAGATACTGGCCGCCATTGTCCTTGCTCCTATTGCTTATAGTTTTCAATTTTTTTTAACATTAAAATATATTTCACTCAACCTTGCCTTTATCAATGTATTATTACTACCTCCAAGTGCCTGGTTTTTATTTAAATATGAAAAAAATATTCATGACCTTGTTTACTACTACCGATGGAAAAGGAACTTTAACAAAAAAATAAAGAGGCACCTTGAAAGCAGATTTAATGAAGTGGTTGAAATCTGGTATGAAGAAGCAGAAATAATTAAAACTTCCCTCGATTGAATCTCATTTACCTTATTTCATTATTTATTGGCACCGTACAACTCTTGTTTTGGCTTTCGACCTACTTTTTAAGAAAAGGTATAAAAGAGTCAGAAACTTATGGAACAACCGCACTTGAGCCATTGACCGTCATCATTTCTGCCCGAAATGAGGCGCACAATTTATCGACATTTTTACCCCATATTTTAAGTCAAGATTATCCTGATTTTGAGATAATAGTAATAAATGACGATTCAACCGACCATTCTTCTGAAGTTTTAGACCATTTTATGGCTCAATACCACAATCTTAGAGTCATACACATGCAAAATAAAGATAGAGAAGGGAAAAAACAGGGATTACAGGAAGGCATAAAACAGGCAAAATATGAATGGCTCGTTTTTACTGATGCCGATTGTTATCCCAAAAGTAATCAGTGGTTGCGTTCATTAGCGGCCAAATGCAATGACAAAACGGATATCATACTCGGCTATAGTCCCTATCAACAGGAAAATGGATGTTTAAATGATTTCATTCGATACGAAACCTTTATGACGGCCGCTATTTATGGCACTTTCACCCAATTAGGTATGCCCTACATGGGTGTAGGAAGAAATATGGCCTACCGAAAAAGTAGGTTTCTGGAAAAAGTGAATAAAGAAAAATTTGAAAAAATATCCTTTGGCGACGATGACATTGCTGTCAATGCAATGGCCACCTGCCAAAATACTGCTCTTCAGTTTACAGAAAAAGCCATGGTCATGTCACTGCCTAAAGCAACTTTGCCCGATTTTATTAAGCAAAAAACAAGACATATCTCCTCCTCGGCTTATTATAAAACGAATCATCAATGGCTATTGAGCCTGTTGGCCATAAGTCAGGCCAATTTTTACCCCTTTTTATTTTTCCTGGTATTTTACAAAACCCATGCGGCTATATTTCTATTCATTTTTCGCATGGCGATATTTCTGCCAAACTTGATCCTTCTCATGAGAAAAATGGAATGCAAAGACTTAATCCATAAGGCAATACTTATGGATTTTCTATTTTTTCTTTACTATTGGTACGTAAGTTTCCAATGGATACGTACAAAAAAAATCAGTTGGAACTAAAATTTAATTTTTCCATCTTCAACGAATAAAGGGCCATTTTCAAGTTTTAAAACCCCTCTTGGACAAACTTCGGCACATATTCCACACCCTACACAGGATGAACGCACTATATTTTCGCCTTTTTGGGCATAAGACCTGACATCAATACCCATTTCACAATAGGTTGAACAATTGCCACAGGAGATACATTGGCCACCATTTACGGTAATGCGGAAGCGACTGAAAAACCGCTGCTGAAGGCCCAGAATAGCGGCCATTGGGCAACCAAACCTGCACCAAACCCTGCTTCCCATCAGAGGATAAAAACCAACGCCTATTATGCCTGAAAAAATAGCCCCGACATAAAATCCATACCATTCTCTCAATTTCAAGGCATTAATCCAAAGAACAGGCTTATTATACGACCATGAAAAAATGATGCCCATAAAAAGCACGACGCCCAGAGAGATAATCGCCCATTTACCGAATGTCGACATTCCTTTCAACCAACCCTTATTCCATACAGCAAGGGCAATTATACCTGCTAAAAGAAGAAGGATTATTATTTTAAAATGCGAGAAAGTAATCCAATAGGTTGCAGGATTTTTTCTAAAAAAGCTATCTAAAATGGCCAATGTCATTAAGCACACAATAAATAAAATGGGATAAATGATGCGTCGCTCCCATTTCCATGCAGTCTCTGAATTATCGGATAAATGTCGAAATGGATCTCCTGCCGTTTCTGCTAAGCCGCCACATCCACAAACCCAGGAGCAATACCACCTTTTTCCATAAAAATAGGTCAACACTGGGGAAATAATAAAGGTAAGAGCTAATCCCCAAAACATTAAAAACAAGCCGAAGTAGCCAGAGCTTAGCAGTTTCTTAATGTTCCAGTCAAAAAAGAAATAATAATTTAAAGGCCACATATTCTTTAAATCCATAGCGGGCTGATTCAAAGAAGCCATTATTTCAGGAATAATAAAAGCAAAGCACAATTGGAAAAACAGAAGGGACAAGGTTCTAATAACCTGATAATTATTATTTTTATACTTAATGATAAATTTTATTCCCATCAATAAAATAATCAAGGTGTATAAAAATCCATAAACAAACCATTGAGAAGCGACTGACCCGTTAAAAAATATACTTATTTTGTCAAACCAGGCGATAAATCCAGTATTTGGCATTCCTTTTTGTCCAAGACCCAGCCATTCAGGAAAAAAATATAAAGTAATGTATCCAAAAGAAAGAAACAAAGCGAGTAACCAACCCACGATGCCTCTGTTTGACAGACTATTAAACCATACCCCTTTCTCATTCTTGACCTCATGGCTAAGTATCCATTGGCTCCACTTTAATATACTTGTCATATTATTTTATTATTATATATGTTTAGTAATTCCATTTCAAACCTGGCTGAAAATTCCGAATCAAAATTAGCACTTGGCAATGCGGGCAATACCTCAGTAATTTTCCATTTCTCAGTTATCCATTTTTCACAAACTTCTTGTCTGAACCGAATACCCAGCACACAGCATCCTAAAAATTCATCACTAACAGCGTCATAAACTAAACGGATTGATTTATCCTTTTGTGGATGTTTCCAAAAAACAGACCCATAATTTTCCTCTGGTGACACTGGAACGTGCCCATAAATTTGATATTCCAGATCAAAAAATTTAGCAGAATTGAAGAAAATCCCTTGATGATACCGTTGAGGATGATCGAGTAAAATATTTCTTCCTACATATTCGCCCATCCGCTTTCCGGTGTACCAAAGCGTTTCTACTGATTTCCTGCCGAAAGAAGGCTCGGCGTATTGCACACAATCGCCCACTGCATAAATAGAAGGAATATTTGTTTGCAAACAGGCGTTCACTAAAACCCCATGATTGGTATGAATATTTGTATTTTCCAGGCAATCAATATTAGGTTTAACCCCTATACAAACGCAGACATAGTCTGTGTCCACTCTTTCGCCAATCTGAGAATGCAAGGAGGCAACCTGTCCCAATTCATTGGCCTCAAAATGGGTAATTTCCCTTTCAAATCTAATATCTATCTTTTTACTTTTAAGATAATTAGTTACTAATTGAGCCTCTTCTTCTGGCAAAAAATTAGATCCAAACCATTTTTCTCTGATCCAAAAGGTAAAAGAAATACCTGTTGACAAAAACATTTCTGCCAATTCGACACCAATTAAACCGCCACCAATAATTGCGGCATGCCGAATATTTTTAGCTGATTTTTGGAGTAAAAGTAAATCCTGCAAACTATAAAACCCTTGAACGCCACTTATATTGCCTTCATTTAGCCCAAGAGAACGAGGAACGGAACCTGTTGCAATAACAAGTTTATCATAAAATAGAACGCTTCCATCATCCAACACAACCTGTTGTTTATCAGAATCTATAGCCTCAACTGTTGCCAAAACCACCTTTATATTATTCTTCTCCCAATAATCTGAGGGCATGGGTAAAATATCCTGGAACCTCATTTTGCCGAGATAAATATACATTAAGGCAGGTCGTGAAAAAAAGGACCTGCTTTCAGAAGTGACGATGGTAATATCTGCGTTTGACTGTTCTCTTAAAGTTTTAGCCACAGACACACCACTTATTCCAAAACCTATGATCACAATATGCATCTTGCTTTTTTTCAAAAATTCACTTGAATATGTTCAAAATATTGTCTTTCCATTCAGGAGGACGTATCTTTGAGGTGTAAAATATAAAAGAATGATAACGAGAATACAATTATTACTGATTTTGTTTTCAGTAAATTATTTGCAGGGACAAACGGCTGGACTCATTTCATTGAATCCGGCAAAAACAGTAAAAGTTGTTTCTGTCGATTTAAAGGACAAATTTCTTGATTTAGAGATATATACAAAGGTGAAGAATATATCCAGTGACTCAATTTCCTTAAAATGGAAAAGAAGGCAACCGGGATTACCCGAAGGATGGATAACTCAGGTTTGCGATGGAATTACCTGCTTCGAGGATTTTGTTAGCACCAATATAGATAGCGCCAGTCGTATAAATATCCCGGTCACCTTAAAAGCTGGTGAAGAAAGGGAATTTATTCTCCATGTTTTTCCGGTAACGAAAGCGGGGAAAGGTAAAATATATATTGATTTATTCAGCTTAAAGAAACCTGATTCACTTCTTACGACCATGGAATATGACCTTACCATCAATGGACTAAGTACGTCGAGCCAACGCATTGAAGAAGGAAGTGAAGACATCCAATTATTCCCTAATCCAGTAATCGATTATGTTACTATAAACCATCCATTTGAGGAGCTGGCTCATATTGACATTATCAATGCATTAGGCCAGCGAATGGGTCTGATGGAAGCAAAAGATGATAACAAATATGACGTTTCCTTTCTTCCTCCGAATATTTATTTTTTAAAAGTTCAGCCCAAAAAAGGGCAGGCCTTAACCAAGATAATGGTGAAAGCAGGAAACTGATTCGAGATCGTAACAGAAACTATTTCTGTCGAAAAAAGGTACCCGAACCAGGTACACCATCGGACCAGTTCTGTTGCCAGGAGAAGCGTACTGCGTTATTCAGGTTTTTACTTTTATTCATTGCTGAAATATTCAGTCTGAAATTCTCCCAATCCTTGCCCTGTTTTTCGTTTAACAAAGTATGTGGAATGGCTATTTCCAACTGATATCCATTCTCTGTTCTTTTACCTTTGCCCGAAATACCGGCAGGTAAATTTTCCAGGTATTCGAGCCCGAAAGATTCTGAAACCGGAGGAGCGCTAAGGAAAAGCCAGTCATTTTTGAGTAAATCGATTTGATTTTGGCGGTTTTGGCTACTAATCTCAAGATTTCGTGCATCTAACGAAATATAAATACCGTCCTGGTTAGCGGAAGAATTTCCAAATCCAGCCTGAATTTCATTATCTTCCATTCTTACTGCGATAAATAGATTTTCCTCATCCTCTCTTAAACCAAAAGTAAATTTACCATTTCCCTTATCGTCTTCTTTAGTGAAAATCATTTCATTTTTCCATTCATTCAAATCACCGTCCACCTTCACTGATTTTCCTTTTTGAACAAATAACTTTTCAATAGGTGCCCATTTCACTGGATTATCCCAGGCATAAGTACTTGATTCGAGCGTCATTTTTCCTATTAAAGGATTTGTCAATGAAGCATTAGGGAGGGTAACCATTTTAGTGAGTGACTGGCCAGGGAGCAGCACCGATTTTTCCACAACGCCCAAATCATTAAAAGAAAGGGACATATTGAGGGTGTCTTGAGTAGTATTTGTGGCTTTTAGTTCAACTGGCCATTGATTAGGCTTAGTACCTGAGTAGAAAACATAACCCAGAGAGTAAGGGGGATTTGCTTTCCAATCGCTTTTCATGGTAAGCATTTCATAGGTTTGAATATCTTTCTCTTCTACCCCATCCAGAAGGACATTGGCATAAACAGGTCCATCCTCTTTCATAGTGACCCAAAGGAAATGATCAAATTCACCATATTTTTTACCTCTCATAAGGCTACCACCGCCCATGGTAGCGAGAACAAAATAATCGGTATTATTTCTTGCATGCAAAGCATATTGGTGCAGATGCCCGGTGAAAACGGAGTGTTTTCTTTTAATGAGCAGATCCTCCGATTTTTTCCAGTTTTTAGCATTGCTATGCAGCCAAAGTGGCTGATGCATAAAAACGAAAGTATGTTTAACCCCTTCATTTTCTGCTAAAATCCTTTTAACGTATTCGTATTGAGCTTCACTAAAATCTGGATTTTTAAGCGCTGTAGCACCATCCTCTGAATTTAAACAAAGGAAAAGAACATTTTTATAAACAAAATGGTAGTAATCGGCGCCATATTTTTTCCTCCATAAATCGACCATTACTTCATTGGTATAGTCATGATTACCGGCAACGTAAAAGAAAGGCATCGTAAACTTGCTCGTCCAGGAGTTGAAAAGATCCCATTGTTTATTTAGTGTAACTAAATCTTTGGTATAACCTTGAATTAAATCACCTACACTAACAACAAATTCTGGTTGCATCAAATTTATTTTTCCGACCCCTTTTGGCCAAATCCCTGGTCTGGAAGCCCCCGTATTATCTGTTACGACGACAAAATGAAACTTATCAGGATCGTTATTAATATTGAGGTGAGTATAAGGCTTATTTTCACCAGGAATATTTTCTACTTTCAACGCGGGTTGAGCAGACATGAAAGTGCTTAAACAAAGGGCAAGTAGCAATGAAATGATAAGAGGCATGGTAGAAGTTTTAATATCTTCCTATAAAGATATATAAAACTTAAACAATTAGGAAAGGCGGGAAAGTTCTTCCATAATAGATACTCCGGCAGAAGTACCAATTCTTTTTACGCCAAGTTCCTTGAACTGCATTAATGTGGCCAAATTTTTTATGCCTCCTGAAGCCTTAATATTTATATTTTTTCCAACGACGGAAAGCATGGTTTGAACAGCGTCAAGAGTCGCTCCACCACTAAATCCGGAAGATGTTTTCAAGTAATTGGGTTTAAAATCAAGAGCAATGAGGCAAACTTTTTCTATTTCTGAAGGTGTCAACTGCGCAGTTTCAAGAATTAACTTAATTACCTTCCCCTTCATGTGGGTTCCTAAAACCAGAGAATCAATTTCGTTTCTAACAAAACTCCAATCTTCATTTTTTATGGCACAAATATTCAGTACTGCGTCAATTTCGTCGGCACCTTCATGGATCGCTTTTTTGATTTCCTCCACTTTTGCAAGGACAGAACTGTACCCCAAAGGAAAGCCCACTACCGTTGAAACTTTAACATTTCCCTTTTGAAATTCCAAAGCATTGCTGGCTTCCCTTACATAATAAGGAGGAACACAAACAGAGGCGAAATTATACTTCATCGCTTCTTCACATAACTGAATTATCTCAGCCTGCTTTGTATCTTGTTTCAGTAAGGTGTGATCTATAAGACCTGCTATTATTTTTGTGCTCATTTGTGTTTTGAAAGACTTAAAAAGACTTCCATTCGCAAATATAACATAAATATTACGAAAAAAATAATCTTAATTTAATGGGTAATTAACGATAATTAATTATTATATTGTTGATTAAAAATTAATACAATGGCAGCTTATCAACTACAGATAAATGGCAAAAAGATAAACGCTGAAGCAGCATCAGATATGCCTTTATTATGGGTCATCAGAGATATAGTAGGACTTAAAGGCACTAAATATGGGTGCGGCATTGCTCAATGTGGTGCTTGCACTATTCACATTGACGGTTCTCCCGTGCGTTCATGCCAAATACCTATTTCCACCCTCTCTAAAAAAGCTAAAATAACAACTATTGAAGGCATTGGAGAGACTGAGTTACATGCCATTCAGGAGGCATGGATTGAGGAACAAGTTCCACAATGCGGCTACTGTCAGTCTGGTCAAATTATGTCCGCCGTTGCTTTATTAAAAGATAATCCCCAACCAACAGATGAGGAAATTATTGCCTCTATGAATGGTAATTTATGCCGTTGTGGCACCTATAGCCGAATTCACCAAGGGATTAAAAAAGCAGCGATAGCCTTAAAAGAAGGAGCATCTTCTTCAAGCAATGACAAATAATTAAGTATCCAATAGCAACCAAACCTACATGAAACATTCCGCAAATTCCCGCCGATTTTTTATAAAAACAAGTGCCTTAGCAGGTGTTGGACTAGTCATAGGCCTACCAAAACTACAAGGTGAAGCACTAAAATCAATCACTAAAAACCTACCTCCAGAATTTATAAATCTTGAGATTAATCCCTTTATAATTATCCGCACAGATGGAAGTATTACGCTTATTAATCCGCGTCCTGATATGGGGCAGGGTTCAATGCAAGCAGCCCCATCTTTATTGGCAGAAGAACTTGAGGTGTCTTTAGAAAAAGTAACTATTATCCAATCAGATGGGCAGAGTAAATACGGAAGCCAGCAATCAGGTGGAAGTAGTACGGTGAGGGGATTATGGTATCCGCTCAGAAAAGCTGGGGCTGCAGCCAAAGAAATGCTTATTCAGGTAGCTGCGAGTCGTTGGGCAACCTCCACTGATCTTTGCTTTGCCAAAGACGCGACCATTTATTTAAAAGATTCTGATAAATCTTTTTCTTACGGTGAACTTGCCGAAGATGCGGCAAAACTGCCCGTTCCTAAAAATCCTAAACTTAAAAATCCCGCTGATTTTACCCTTCTTGGGAAATATAATAAACGACTGGACATACCCTCAAAAGTTACCGGAAAAGCTGTTTTTGGAATAGATATCGAAGTACCAGGTATGGTTTACGCTTGTATTCAGCATTCTCCAACCATTCATGCCTCCATTATATCTGTTGACGATACTCAAACTTTACTGGTTAAAGACGTTCAAAAAGTTATCCGATGCAAACGTACCATGCCACATCGTCAATCTGACGCTGTAGCTGTCGTCGCCTCAACATGGTGGGCTGCCCAAAAAGGTAGGTCTCTGCTAAATGTCAAATGGGACGAAGGCCAGTTAGCTTTAACCCAAACCACCGATGCCTATTTTCAGAAAGCTTATGAGGCTGCAAAAAAGGAGGGGGTACGCCATGAGGAAAAGGGAGATTTTTTAGCAAAATTTAATTCGGCCAGTGCTAAACTTGAAGCCGTTTATGAAACTCCTTTCCTAGCGCATGCCCCCATTGAACCTGAATGTGCTGTGGTTCACTACAAAGAAGACGGAACAGCTGAAATTTGGGCTCATGTTCAAGGGCCAGATGGCGGATTGGCCGATGCAGCCCGATTCTTAGGTATCGATCAAGATAAAATTAAATTTCATGTGCCGCTCCTCGGTGGTTCTTTTGGTAGAAAAGCTTATCACGACTATCTCAGTGAGGCTTGTTTCTTAGCGAAAGAACTAAAAAAACCAGTTAAAGTTCTTTGGACCAGGGAAGATGATATCACTCAAGGGCCGTACCGACCTGGTATGCTTTCCAGAGTTCAAGGGATGGTCTCCAATGGTAAATTAACAGGATTCCACCATCATGCTATCGGGGAATCTATTGTTGGTCAGGTATTTAATGGTCTGAAACCCGACGAAGCTGATCCTTGGTTATCTGGAGAACTCAGCACTGAAAATAATCAATATCAATTTCCGGTGTCTAAAGTAAGTTGGACACACGTAAAAACGGATATCCCCATCGTTTGGTGGCGTTCTGTTTATGCCTCTAATTTTGGCTGGGGGCAAGAGTGCTTTATTGACGAACTGGCGCATTTGGCAGGAAAAGACCCCCTGGAAGCCAGACTTGCCATTCTCAAAGATGAGCGATTCAGAAAAGTCCTGGAAACATTGGCAGAAAAAGCGAATTGGAAAGAAAAACTCCCCGCAGGAAAAGGAAAAGGTTTAGCTATTTTTGCTTCTTTTGGCAGCATAAGCGCCTGCTGTATTACGGTATCTACCTCAGGCAAGGGCATTATTATTGAAAAAGCCGTATCGGTGATCGACTGTGGACATTATGTTAATCCGGACAACGTGGTGGCCCAAACACAGGGAAATATTGTGATGGGTATTTCCGCTGCTATAAAAGACGGTATTACTTTTTCTAATGGAAAATGTGATCAGACGAACTACCACGAATATCAGGTTTTACGGATGAACGAAACGCCTGAAATGGAAGTGCACATTATTCAAAGTGGTGCTGAACCGGGTGGTGTCGGTGAACCGGGCCTTCCGCCAGTCGCTCCCGCCTTAGGTAATGCCATATTTGCCGCAACAGGTATCAGACTTCGCAAATTACCCATTGATATATCTTCAATTTCTTAATTATTAAGAATGGGAATTACTACCCTTTTGGTAATTCCCATCTTTTTCTAAACATTTATAAATCAATATTTTATTTTTATATAAATGCCGTCTTTTCTATTTAGTGTCTTGTATTCTTCCATTTATGTGCGTCGGTGTTCAATACCCTATATTTATAAATTCCTCCATTAAAATATGGATCCTTCGTCTTCTTAACCATTTTATTCTTATCTTAACCTACAATTCAAGCAGACCATGGAAAAACTCAACAAAGCCGATATCCCGCAAGAGGCCTTTGACCTCTACGATTACTACTGCCACAATAAGTTGGACCGACGAACCTTCATCGAGAAGTTATCCATCTATGCTGTTGGTGGCATTACTGTTGCGGCCTTGCTAAGCAGTATGACGCCAGATTACCACAGTACCCAGACAGTATCTTCGGACGACGAGCGACTTCAAGGTTCTGAATACCTAATGTATCCTTCCCCGAAAGGTGGAGGACAAATCAAAGGCCTACTCTCCACTCCTGTGGGAAATGGAAAGTTTCCCGGCATCGTAGTAGTCCACGAAAACAGAGGGCTCAACCCCTACATTGAAGATGTGGGCAGAAGATGTGCCGTAGATGGATTTATTTCCCTTGCTCCCGATGCCCTGACTCCCTTGGGTGGCTACCCAGGCAATGACGATGAAGGTCGGGCCATGCAGGCCAAACGTACCCGCGAAGAAATGCTCGAAGACTTTATTGCAGCCTATGAATTCCTGAAAAACCATCCCAACTGCAACGGGAAAGTAGGCGTGGTCGGTTTTTGCTTTGGCGGTTGGATATCTAATATGATGGCCGTCCGAATCCCTGACTTGAAGGCGGCCGTGCCTTATTACGGAGGACAGCCAGAAGCTGCTGATGTAGCCCAGATTAAAGCACCGCTATTGGTCATTTATGCGGAACTGGATTCGCGGGTCAATGCGGGCTGGCCTGCCTATGAAGCAGCCTTAAAAGCCCAGGGTAAAAACTACCAGATGATTAACTTTCCAGGAGTCAATCATGGATTCCATAACAATACTACCCCTCGCTACGACGAAACTGCAGCAAAAGAAGCTTGGGAGAAGACCATTGCATTTTTCAGAAAAAATCTAAACTGACAAAAGGGAAAGATAACCTCATTTTATGTTTCTACATTTTAGGTGAAAGTAGGATTTTTTTAAACCGAAGACCTATAACACTTTTATGTCAATATAGATTCCGAAGGGTATTTTCTAAGCTTTTTTGATACTCAAAATGTAATGGTCAAAAATCGTTGAAGCATAAAAAAGGCAAAACCTTCTAATATCAAACAGGTTTTCATCCCTTCCTGCCTTATTCTTAAGAACGGAAATCACATTTCTAATTAATTCACCCTTTAGGTAATTCCCATCCTTTTCTCTCCGATTCCCTTATATACTCATCCGCTTTTGGCAATCCAACGGCTTTCATATTTTTAGCATCCCAATCGATTAATGCGCCTCCCAACCGAAGAGAAAGTACCCCTAAAAGGGTGATTTCGGTGAGATGAGCGCCATATTCAAAATTGGAACTAGCGGCAGGTCCTCCTTTAATTGCATTAATCCAGTCCCGGTGATGCCCCTCGGTAGGAGGTAATTTAAAGGTAGTTTCCACCGACTGGACCAGGGTTTTATCTGAAAAAACCTTTGGTGTATCCCCATTTCCTGTTACCATTACGCCCTTTTCTCCTACATACATGGCTCCTCTTCTGGAAAAGACAATATCAGATGGAAGTTGCTTAGGTTTTTTAGGATATAAACCACCCGAATACCAGGTAACCTCTATAAATTCATTGCCATTATTCCCGTCTGGAAAACTGAAATATCCAATTTCTCCGTAGGGAATTATGTCTGCATTACTAAATCCCGCCGGGTGAACCTGTATTTTGGCAGGCAATCCTAATTCCAGGCCCCAGGTGGCGGCATCGAGGTCATGGCATCCAAAATCGCCCAAAGCCCCTAATCCAAATTCCCAAAAATCACGCCAGGTAACCGGTGCATATAACTCATTAAAAGGTCTGTTTGACCTGGGCCCAACCCAAAGATCCCAGTTTAGTCCTTTTGGCATGGGCGATGCAGCGGTGGGCATTTCTTTCAAACTATTTGTCCATCTCGTAGCGGGCACCCAGGAGTGAACCTCACTTACCTTTCCTATCACTCCGGAACGTAAATATTCGACTGCATTCCTAATAGCAGGAGTACTATGCAGCTGATTACCCATTTGAGTAGCTAAGCCAGTCTTTTTTGCCATTTTTGAAACCTCGCGCGCCTCATGAATATTGTGAGTGAGTGGCTTTTCGCAATACACGTGTTTGCCTGCCTGCATAGAAAGCATGGAAACATAGGCATGTAAATGATCTGGCGTAGCGCAAAGAACAGCATCTAAAGACGTTTCTTTGGACAACATTTCCCTAAAATCGATATATCTGTTTACTTTTGAATACCCTGATTTTACCTTATAATGATTTTCTACCATGTCCGAAACTGGACCCAACCCTGCAACGGTCTTATAATAAAAACGGTTTAAATCCCAATATTCTGCCGGATCCGCCAAACAAGTAACTTGAACGTCATCTAATTTAAATAAATCCCGCACATTTTCCTTCCCTTTTCCTCCGGCACCGACCAATCCTACATTTACTTTATCACTCGGAGCGGTAAAGCCCTTTCCACCCAATACATGTCTGGGGATAATCATAAATGAAGCCGCCGCTGCTGCTGTGGTCATAAATTTTCTTCTATCTATTTTTTTCATTGCGCAGTCTGTTTAATAAGCATAATACAATATAATAAAAATGTATAAAAAGGAAAAATCGAATTTGTTTTACGGTTCATGGGCTTAAATTTAATTGTATGGTAAATAGGCCTTATATTTGGAGCATATTTTAGAAAAATGAAATTACAACACTGCAGCATTATCCTTACCGTAACTTTACTGTTCCTTCTTTTGTCTTGTAAAGAGGAAGTTAAAAAAACGGTTGAACCTGCAGCGATTGGCAGTATTTACGTAAGATACTTAAATCCAGAGGGTTATTATACGGTTCAGGTAGAGTTTGGCGAGCAATTATCTGATAGCGTTTTACAAAAACCCGATTGGAAGTCAGTCCCCGCCTTCAACAATATATTGCTACAAGAGAAGCCCCGCTCGGAGTTCACTCGTTTCTATGCCGGAGAATTTTTGGCCACCTATCAAAAAAATATGACGGTTGACTTGATTCACTGTCCCAAAGGACTTCAAAAAGTAAATTTATCTCTTACGCAACCCAATCTCATCATTACCAATAAAAACTTAATCTCGTCGAACGACTTCACCTTCAGTTTGCAAGACGAGCAATTACTACAATCTGAAGAAACATTGGTTATTCTTTTAATTGATGAGAAACAACAAGGAGTAAATTTAGAAATAAAAGGACCACAGCCGGACAATGAGTTTGTTATTCCCGCTGGATTCACAAATAAACTTTCCCGGGGTAATGTAGAATTAAACTTGATAAAAAAGAAGATTTATTCTTTAAAAGAAGGAAATAGTAAAATTTTAATTAATTTAGAACACTATTCACCACCAATTATATTGAATTTACAATAATTCATTTTTGGTGTTCTATATATTTTTTTCCTTTAGCATGTAAAAAGGCGCTATAAAATCCCTCAATTCCAAGTTGTTAATCTTATATTAGCGCCAATTTAACGACAACCAACCCATGCCTAAAGATTCTTCCATACATTCCGTATTAATTATCGGCAGCGGACCTATAGTAATAGGACAAGCCTGCGAATTTGATTACTCAGGGTCACAAGCATCGCGTTCTTTGCGAGAGGAGGGCATAGAAGTGAGTCTCATTAATTCCAATCCGGCTACCATTATGACGGACAATATAATGGCAGACTATATCTATTTGCTGCCATTAACTGCTGAAAGTGTCATTCAAATACTGGAAGAAAGAAAAATTGATGCGGTGCTACCAACGATGGGTGGTCAAACGGCATTGAATCTTGCCATTGAAATGGACAAGATGGGGATATGGGAAAAGTATGGCGTTAAAATGATTGGCGTTGACGTTGCGGCTATTGAACTAACAGAAAACAGGGAGGCTTTTCGTCAGCACATGATAAATATTGGACTCTCCGTAGCGCCTTCATTTATTGCTAATTCCTTCCTTGAGGGTAAAGAAGCGGCTCAAAAAATAGGATTCCCCTTAGTTATCAGACCTTCCTACACCCTTGGAGGAACTGGAGGTGCTATTATTATGCAGGAAAATGACTTTGATGCCGCCCTAAGGCGTGGTTTAAATGCTTCTCCAACGCATGAGGTTCTCGTTGAGAAAGCAGTTTTAGGCTGGAAGGAATTCGAATTGGAGTTACTGCGTGACAAAAATGATAATGTCGTTATTATCTGTACCGTAGAAAATCTTGACCCTATGGGTATTCATACAGGTGATTCCATTACGGTGGCACCCGCGATGACCCTATCAGATACAGCCTATCAGCAAATGAGGGATGAAGCGATTCAAGCCATGCGCTCTTTGGGTAATTTTTCAGGAGGTTGTAACATACAGTTTGCTCAAGATCCAGTCACTGAAAAGTTAATCGTCATTGAGATAAATCCCAGAGTTTCCCGTTCCTCAGCCCTGGCGTCAAAAGCAACGGGTTACCCCATTGCAAAAATTGCTTCTAAGCTGGCCTTAGGCTATAATTTGGATGAACTTAAAAATCAGATTACAAAAACAACTTCTGCCTTTTTTGAACCTACCTTAGATTATGTCATTGTCAAAATACCCCGTTGGAATTTTGACAAATTCCCTGGCGCCGACCACCGCCTGGGCCTTCAAATGAAGTCAGTAGGTGAGGTAATGGGCATTGGCCGAAATTTCTTAGAGGCTCTTCAAAAAGCTTGCCAGTCACTGGAAAATGGAAAAATTGGCTTAGGCGCCGATAATATGGAATGGACAAACATTGCCGACGTTTTAAAGCGCATGGAGGAGGTTTCAGATGATCGTCTTTTCAGATTAAAAGATGCGATGAAACTTGGTGTTGCTACCCAAACGCTGCAAAACCTAACCCGTATAGATCCATGGTTCTTAAAACAGATTAAGCGCTTGCTGAAATATGAAATCAGCTTAGGAAAATACCATACTATTCAAGATGTTCCCGCATCTTTCTTGAGAGAATTAAAAGAAGTAGGCTATTCTGACCTCCAGATTGCCACGTTGATGCACGAAGAGGAGGAAAATGTTCGCGCTTACAGAAAATCATTGAATATCAGGAGAACCTTTAAAATGGTTGATACCTGTGCGGCCGAATTTGAAGCTAAAACACCCTACTTTTATTCTACCTTCGATCAGGAAAATGAAAGTATCCCCAGTGATAGAAAGAAAGTAATCGTCCTGGGTTCTGGTCCAAACAGGATTGGCCAGGGCATTGAATTTGATTATTGTTGTGTCCACGGTTTACTAGCCATCAAAGATGCTGGCTTTGAATCGATTATGGTGAATTGTAATCCAGAAACCGTTTCTACAGATTTTGATATTGCCGATAAACTATATTTTGAACCTGTATTTTGGGAGCATCTTGAGGAAATTATTGAGTTGGAAAAGCCCGAAGGAATTATCGTTCAATTGGGCGGTCAAACCGCTCTGAAACTAGCGAAAACTTTCCATGAAAAGGGCATTCCTATTATTGGTACTTCTTATCCCAATATGGATTTGGCTGAAGACAGAGGCGCCTTTTCCGATTTATTGAAAAAACTAGGTATTCCATATCCTGAATATGGTGCAGCTACAGAGGTGGACGAAGGAATTGAAATTGCTAAAAGAGTTGGATATCCCGTTTTGGTTAGACCTTCTTACGTTTTAGGTGGCCAAAGTATGCGCATTGTTATCAATGACCAGGAACTGGAAGACCAAATGCTCCATATCCTTAAAAACTTGTCAGGTGATACCATTCTTATTGACCATTTTCTCGATAGAGCTAAAGAAGCTGAGGTAGATGCCATTTGCGATGGAGAAACCGTTCACATTATGGGTATTATGGAACACATTGAACCCGCAGGCGTTCATTCCGGAGACTCTTCAGCGGTTCTTCCCACTTACAGTTTAAGTGTCGAAGCGGTAACAGCCATGGTTGAATATACAGAAAAATTAGCGTTTGCCCTTAATATTAAGGGACTTATAAATGTTCAGTTTGCTATTAAAGACAACAAAGTATATGTCATAGAGGCTAATCCCCGAGCTTCAAGAACCACTCCATTTATTGCAAAAGCATATCAGGTTCCTTATCTTCAAATAGCCACTAAGGTGATGTTGGGTACACACAAACTAAAAGATTTTGATATTAAACCGCAACCCCGTGGATTTGCTATAAAAGTCCCTGTCTTTTCTTTTGATAAATTCCCAAATGTTGATAAAAACTTAGGGCCTGAAATGAAATCTACGGGAGAGGAAATCAGATTTATTAAAGACTTGAGTGATCCTTTTTTCCGCATGCTGAACAACCAAAGGAACATGTATTTAAGTCGATAAGTATTATCCTAAGTTTAAGACAATAGGGTTATATTTTTTAGACAAGCTGGTAATGGCATGATTTAATCTAACCTTGAATGGCCAATGTGATATAATGGCTTTGGTAAATTATTTCGTTGGATACTTTCTTTCACCGGTATCTAAAAGCAGGAACCGGATATTCCCGATACCTGACAAGGTATCGGTTCGCATAAACTGCGCAATCGTTATTTTATAATTACCTTTTGCGGGAAATATAATTTGCTCCTGAAGAGCTATTTCAACTTTACAATCTGTCTTATTACATTTACCAGCCCAGGCTCCGGTCTCATTGGTCAACGCCAGAGAAAGGATTTGAGGGCTTAGTTTCCCGTCCGGGAAAAGCGTATGAATACGGGTATAAACATTTTCGAAATCAAAATCGGGCGTATGATTTAGTTGTAAGCGCATAGCATACAGCCTATTAGTATCTGAAATAGAAAAATCCACTGAAAGACTATCATTGAATATCCATCCTATAGATTCTTTAACATCTACCTCCTTTTCGAGAATAACCTTTTCTTTACTACAAGAAAAGGAGATAGATATTAGAACAAGAAGATAAAAATGACGAATATTCATATCATCCATTATTTAAAATAATCGCGTAATTTTTCATATAACGTGCGATCAGATTTCTGAGGAGAAGGCGTAAAATTAGGCATTGTCCTCATTTTTTCAAGAAGATCACGTTCCTCTTGCGTTAGCTTTTTTGGCGTCCAGACATTCACATGAATCAGTTGATCTCCCTTACCATAACCCTGAACCGTTGGAAGCCCTTTGTCTTGTAAACGAAATATTTTACCAGATTGTGTGCCGGGAGGAATTTTAATTCTAACTTTTCCGTCCAGTGTAGGCACTTCGACTTGTGTACCGATAGATGCATCAGCAAAACTCAAAAACTGTTCAAAAAGGATATTCTGTCCATCTCTTTGTAAAAATTCGTGTTCCTTTTCCTCTATATTTATAATAAGATCGCCGGCCGGACCACCTTTTTGCCCTGCATTTCCTCTGGACCGCATACTTAGCTGCATGCCCGATTCCACCCCTGCTGGAATATCTATGTCTATGGTTTCTTCTCCATGGGACGTTCCTGAGCCTTTACAGCCACCACAGAAGGAAGAAATTATTTTCCCAGAACCATTGCATGTTGGGCAAGTTACCGTAGTTTGCATTTGACCTAAGAAAGTATTTCTTACCTGCCGAACCACTCCATTTCCACCACAAGTATTACAAACCTTAACGGAACTGGAATCTTTTGCTCCGGAACCATTACAAGAATTGCAGGCAACTTCCTTTTTAACTTTTATTTTTTTGTGGACGCCGTGAGCAATCTCCTCTAGCGTTAAGGACACTTTAATGCGCAAATTGGTACCTTTTTGCCCACGCTGTCTTCCAGAAGCAGAACCACCGCCTCCACCACCGAAGAATGAACCAAAACCAGAGTCACCAAAAACATCACCGAACTGACTAAAGATATCATCCATAGTCATACCAC
Source organism: Saprospiraceae bacterium (assembly GCA_030728245.1). Lineage (GTDB taxonomy): Bacteria > Bacteroidota > Bacteroidia > Chitinophagales > Saprospiraceae > BJGN01. Next base: position 21,543 of record JANQZX010000015.1, read on the forward strand.
CACCAGAGAAACCGCCCTGACCATCTACTGCAGCATGACCATATCGATCATATTTTGCCTTTTTATCGGGATCGGAGAGCACTTCATAAGCCTCAGCTGCCTCTTTAAACTTATCTTCTGCAATCTTATCATCAGGATTCCTATCGGGATGATACTGAACAGCTAGTTTACGGTAAGCTTTTTTAAGTTCCGCAGCATCTGCTGATTTTGAAACGCCCAAAACCTCATAATAATCTCTTTTAGCCATAATTGATGGTTCTTCTTATTAATTTTAACAAGCCCGATATTAATTTCCAACCACGACTTTGGCGTACCGGATAATTTTATCGCCTAGTTTATAACCTTTTTCTATAGTATCAAGGATTTTACCTTTCAGTTCATCAGTAGGTGCTGGAATTTCAGTCAGCGCCTCATGGAACTCCGGATCAAACGGCTGATGGTGGGTATCCATAGGCTCGAGCCCTTTATTTTTTAAAACGGCATATAGCTTATGATACACGATATTAGCTCCTTCACTGAACACTTCTGTACTCCCCGGTTCGTCTGCCAACCTTTTAGCCCTGTCGAAATCATCTAACACAGGTAAAATGGCAAGGATTGTTTCCTGCGCTGCAGTCCGCATTAAATCGAGACGTTCTTTAACCGTTCTTTTTTTATAATTATCAAACTCAGCAAAAAGCCTTAAATACTTATCTTTAAGCTCTTGATTTTCATTTTCTAATTTTTCAATACTGCTTGAGGAATCCTCATTTTGAGTTTGATCATTATCATTTTCCTCTTGTGGTACTGAACTATTGTCAGGAATTTCCTCGTTTTCAATATCAACATTTTGACTCATACTCTTTTTTTTAGTAGGTTTAATAAATATCAATTATATTGCCATATTTTAATTTGCGACAAATTGTCATATATTAGGTGATTCACCTTTCAATTTGTCTCTTTTTTGGCATTTTTTTCCAGAAAAGAATCTAACATCAGGAGATCTAAGTTTCTTGCCAAAACCTTTCCATCCGGACCAATCAGATAGGTTGAAGGAACCTCTTTTATTTTATACAACGAGGCAATAGGAGCGTCAAAAAATCGTAAACTTTCCGACAGATCAAAAATATGAAAAGGCCAGTCAAGCTGATCATTCTGAATAGCCTGTAACCAGGCACTTTCCGATTTTTCTATCCCAATACTAACCAATTGAAAGGAATTTGCCTCTTTAAACCTGGTATTTTTATATTTTTGATAGACAGCCCGAAGCTGCGGGTTCGACCTCCTACAGGGACCACACCAACTACCCCAGAAGTCAATAAAAACATAATTACCTTTTAAATCAATGAGATTGAATGATTCACCGGTGAATGTTTTTGCAGAAAAATTTGGAACAAGGTCATTTTCTATAAAAGTAGGCTTAAAATAAAAATACCTTCCTATTAAAACGGAGAGGATACCTATTAGAAGGAACCAGGTAACTTTATGATTCATTTTTACTACATTTGATACGATTGAAACTTAATATAGATAATAGATAATATGAGTAAAAGGTTGTTTAAATGTGCTATATTCGAACCTTAAATAAAGCTTAAACCGAATGCTATGAAAGCCATAATTCCTGTTGCAGGCGCTGGCACTCGATTACGACCGCTAACCTATACCCAGCCAAAACCACTTATTCCTGTGGCTGGAAAACCTATTCTTTCCTTTATTATTGATCCTCTCGTTGAACAGGGCGTAACTGAGTTTCTAATTATTCTGGGTTATCTGGGAGAAAAGATAAAGGCTTTTGTGGAAGAAAAATATCCTCATCTTTCTGTATCTTATGTTTATCAGGAAGAGCGACTTGGGTCTGCACATGCTTTATGGATTGGAAGACACTTTTTTAATGATGCCGATGAAGTAATTATTGCCTTTGGTGATGCTATCATCGATGTTGATTTTTCCATTTTTATGAAATCTTCTTATAGTTGTATTGCTATAAAAAGGGTAACCGATCCGAGGGAATTTGGTATTGTCGAATTAGGCAATGATAACATGATAACCAAAGTTATCGAGAAACCCTCCATTCCAAAGTCTAACAAGGCTATGGTTGGTATTTATAAAATAAAGGAGGTTCCCCAACTTATTGAGGCCTTAACCTATAATATTGAAAACAACCTTCACACCGAAGGCGAATTTCATTTAACTGATGCTATCATGCGAATGATTTCCGCTGGCATCCCATTTTCGGCAGTAGAGGTGGATAATTGGTTCAATTGTGGCAAAAAGGAGATTTTGCTTGAGACCAATGCTATTTTTTTAGATAGGGAAGGATACGCTTCCGTTGATTTACCGCCATACGACAACACCATTATCATACATCCCGTAAGTATTGGTAAAAAATGTAAATTAACCCACTCTATTATTGGACCTCACGTTACCATAGGAGATAACGTGGAGATTATCCAATCTATCATTTCACATTCTATCATAGGAAATTACAGTAAGCTAAACGAGATTATCCTAAATAAATCAGTCGTTGGAAATGATGTAAGTTTATCCTCCGCAGGACAAAGTCTGAGTATCGGTGATAATACAGAAATTGATTTCGGCCATCAATAAAAAAATCCTCCATAAAACTATAGCGTTCTATGGAGGATTTTTATAGGCATTTTGGATTCATCCAACTATTTAGGAAGAAGCCAGTGCCGAAGCACCGCCAACAATTTCAAGAATTTCTTTGGTAATAGATTCTTGTCTTGCCTTATTATAGGATATTTTAAGATCTCTTAAGAGTTCATTTGCATTATCTGTTGCCTTATCCATAGCCGTCATTCTTGCTCCGTGTTCAGAAGCGTTCGTGTCGAGCACACACTTCTGGAACTGAGACTTCAAAATAGAAGGAATAAGGAAGGTAAGTAAAGAACCTTTATCTGGCTCAAAAATATAATCGGCATTACTTTTAGCACCATCTTTAACATCTAAAGGCGGTACAGGAAGGAAAGCCTCCAATTCGGCAAATTGCGTAGCTGCATTTTTGAACCTACCGTAAGCTATATCCACTGCATCGAATCCACCCTTTTCAAAGGTATCCATAAGGAAAGTGGGTACTTTAGCCACTGAATCAAAAGATAGATTCTCAAAAAGGGAAACATAATCCTTTATAAAATGAGCTTTAGGATAACGTTTAACTAAAGTTTCATATCCCTTTTTACCTACGCAAAGGATGGTCAAATTACCCTCCTCGAGCACCTTTCTATATTTATCTTCAATAGCCTGAATGGCTGCTTTCACTACATTGGTATTAAAAGCACCACAAAGACCTCTATTAGAAGTTACCACCACGACACAAGCTTTACTTACTGGTCTTTGAATACTAAAAGTAGAAGAAAAGTCACCATCTAAGTTGGATAAAATATTTCTGAGCAGCGATGATTGCTTTTCAGCATAGGGTCTCATTTGCTGAATAGCTTGCTGCGCACGCCTAAGCTTAGCGGCAGAAACCATTTTCATCGCTTTAGTAATTTGCTGAGTACTATTTACCGAGCGAATTCTTTCCCTTACCTCTTTTAAATTGGCAGCCATAATTATTTATTTAAACAAAATTTAAAGCGAGTATGCTTTTGATAATTCTTCGGCAAGAGCCTCAATACGTTGAGTGTCCTCTTTCTCCAATTTACCAGCTTTAAAATTCTGTAAAATCTCAGGATGTCTTTTTTCAAGTGTCACCAAAAAGTTACTTTCGAATTCTGACACTTTATTAACAGGAACATTCCGTAACTTTCCAAAAGTTCCTAAATAGATGATAGCTACTTGTTTTTCAACAGAAAAAGGAGAGTATTGTGCTTGCTTAAGCACTTCAACATTACGTTTTCCCTTTTCAAGAACAGCTTGTGTAGCTGCATCCAGATCAGATCCAAATTTAGAAAACGCCTCCAATTCACGATATTGAGCCTGGTCTAACTTCAGTGTACCAGCCACTTTTTTCATAGACTTGATTTGAGCATTTCCACCTACACGGGATACGGAAATACCTACGTTAATAGCTGGACGAATACCGGCATTAAACAAGTTAGTTTCCAGGAATATCTGACCATCAGTAATAGAAATTACGTTGGTAGGAATGTAAGCAGAAACGTCTGATGCCTGCGTTTCTATGATTGGTAGTGCGGTAAGAGATCCACCTCCTTTAACCATAGGCTGACCATTCGCATCTTTACCATTTTTCAATGATTCAGGTAAATCATTCATTGTTCTGGCGATGCCATCATTATTAATGATTTTTGCCGCTCTTTCCAACAAACGAGAGTGAAGATAGAAAACGTCACCCGGATAAGCTTCACGACCTGGAGGACGGCGCAAAAGCAACGAAACCTCACGATAAGCTACTGCTTGCTTTGATAAGTCATCATAAACAATAAGTGCCGGACGACCAGTGTCACGGAAAAATTCACCAATAGAAGCACCCGCAAAAGGAGCATAGAACTGAAGAGGCGCAGGATCGGAAGCTGAAGAGGACACAATAACCGTATAGGCCATAGCTCCGTTTTCTTCCAGTGTTCTGGCTACTTGCGCTACGGTAGAAGCCTTTTGCCCGGAAGCTACATAAATGCAATATACAGGTTCACCCCTATCGTAAAATTCTCTTTGATTAATAATTGTATCAATAGCAATGGCCGTTTTTCCTGTCTGACGGTCGCCAATAATTAATTCCCTCTGCCCCCTTCCAATAGGAATCATCGCATCGATGGCTTTGATACCTGTTTGAAGTGGTTCATTTACTGGTTGACGAAAGATAACCCCCGGCGCTTTTCTTTCCAAAGGCATCTCATAAAGGTCTCCTTTGATGGGACCCTTTCCATCAATAGGTTGACCCAAAGTATTTACAACACGGCCAACAAAACCTTCTCCCACTTTAATGGAAGCAATTCTATTGGTTCTGTGGACCCTTGAGCCCTCACGAATACCGTCAGCTGAACCCATTAGTACCACACCGACATTGTCTTCTTCAAGATTTAGAACGATGGCCTGTGTACCTGTACTAAATTCAACCAATTCACCTGATTGAGCATTATTTAATCCATACACACGAGCAATTCCGTCTCCAACTTGAAGTACGGTACCGAACTCTGCTAACTCAGCAGTATCATTAAATCCAGAAATTTGTTGCTTCAGGATTTGGGAAATTTCTTCAGGTCTTACGTCACCCATTTTTTTATGTTTTGCTACTGATTCAAATAAATATTAACTAGCACGCTAATTATCGCGCTATAATTTTAGACTCATAAAGATTCTCTGCAAATGATTTTTTCAGCCTAAAAATTTGATTTTTAACACTGGCATCATAGACATAATCCTCCATTTCAATAATAAATCCGCCCACTAAAGATTCATCAACTACCGATTCCAACTCAATGTTCTTGAAACCAACGATAGATGAAGAAGCTATTTTTATAATTTTATCCTGATCCTCCTTGCTTAATGGTTGAGCTGAAATAACTTTAACGGTAGAAATCTCCTTTAACGTTTTATATTGATAAAGAAACGACTCAACAATTAATGGGAGATTAAATTCGCGGTGTTTTGACACTAACAATTGAAGGAACAACAAAGTTAATTTACTAAGTTTATCTTCAAAGAGAGCAGACAGAATCTTCTTTTTCTTATCAAAAGAAATCACAGGACTTTTAACAAATGCAGAAAAGTCTGCATTTTCCCGAAGCAAATTTTTCAAAACTTTTACATCGGCTAAAGCTGATTCAACCTCATTTCTCTCCACAGCGAGATCAATCCAGGATTTAGCGTAACGAAAGGCAATTTTATTTGTGGTCATTTTATTTACTTAAAGGAATGCAAAAACTAATTTTCGAAACGAATTTCTTCTACTAATTTTTGTGTTAATTGTAAACTCTCCTGCTTATCAGACAGACGTTGATGAATTAATTTCTCAGCAATTTCTATAGATAGTAATCCGATGTCATTTCTAACATTGGTTAACATTTCCATTCTTTGGTGTTCAATTTCTAACTTAGCAGCCTGAACAATTTTTTGTGCTTCCTCTTTTGCTTTTTCCCTTGCCTCGTTAATAATGGACTCCTTCGCCTCTTTAGCTTCCTTCAGAATGCCCGCTCTTTCTTCTGCTGCTTGTTTTAATAAATTCTCATTATGTGACTGTAAAGAAGAGATATCTTCTTTTGCTTTTTTAGCTGCATCCAAAGAATTTTGGATATCCTGTTCCCTCTCCTTTAGCGCATTTTGGATAGGTTTAAAGGCAAATTTACCCATCAATCCCCAGAAAAGAAGGAAGATGAGCGTCGTCCAGATTAATAAACCTGGTTCGGGGCGAATCACTGAGAAATCGGCTAAGAAAAGCATCATTTTATATTTTTTTACCTTGGAATAAACCAAATCTTTTAATAAATCTAAGAAATGTAGCCAACGGCCAACCGCCGACGGCATACATTTCTTTCATTTTACGTTGATTACTTAACGAAAATCGATAAGATAATCGCAATAAGCGCAGCACCCTCAATAAGAGCGGCTGTAATGATCATATTAGAACGGATTTCTCCAGCAACCTCAGGTTGACGAGCAATGGCTTCCATTGCTTTTGAACCGATGTTTCCAATTCCAATTCCAGCGCCTATTACAGCTAATCCTGCACCAATTGCGGCTAATGTTCCAGTCATGATGAAATATTTATTATAAATTAATGATGTTCGTGATGTTCCTCTATTGCTGCACCTATATAAGATGCTGTTAAAATACAAAATACGAAAGCCTGAACGAAAGCTACCAACAATTCGATAGCCATCATAAATAAAGTAAGTGGGACAGCCATTACGCCGCCTAATATAGATCCGCTTAAACTTTCACCCGCCTCGCCAAAAATGAATATCAAACTAACAAATATAATGATAACGATGTGCCCCGCTGTGATGTTAGCAAAAAGACGCAACATCAGGGTCATCGGCTTTATAAACAAACCCAGTAATTCAACTGGCGTTAATATAAATTTGATTGGCAAAGGCACGCCAGGCATATTAAAAATATGCTGCCAATAAGCTTTATTTCCACCAAAATTGGTAACCAGCGCTGCTATGACAGCCAATACCAGGGTAACAGAAAGATTACCCGTCACATTACCGCTACCAGGAAAAAACGGTAATTGACCAATTAGGTTTAAACCTAGTATAAAAAAGAAAACTGACATTAAATAAGGAAGATATTTTTCATACTTACTTCCTAAAAACGGAATAGCTACCTCGTTTCTGATAAACTCAAATAATGGCTCGATCACCGCCTGAACGCCTTTTGGCGCTTGCCCTTTCCTAAGGACGTAACTATTAGCCGCCTTTCTGAAAAGGAAAAATAAGACTAGGAAAGCCAGTAACATGGTAAAAACAGCCTTTGTTATACTAAAATCGTAGAATGAGGTTACCCCTCCACCCATGATTCCAGCGTCATAAGACGTTTTTTTATCTAATTTATAACACTCATCTTTATATAGAACCTGAAAACTTACCTTCCCGTCTGCCGATGTTTTTTCTGTATAACAAGTTACCTCAACTTCTCCTTCCATTGGAAAACCTGCCTGGTTTACCCTCATGATAGAACCATGAACCATTACATATCCATCAATAGCCTTTGTTCCTGAACCATGGTGATGCATATCAAAGTCATTGGACATTAAAAAGGTAAATCCTTTTGCCGGAGCGTATAATAAACAAGGTAGAGGAAGATAGTAATCGCCAAATAAGTGGAATGCATTAGCATCGCTTATATGATGAAATGCCGAAGCGCCTGGGTCATACTTCTCCTCATGATGACATGAACATTCATCATGATTATGCGTTGCATTCTCTGATTCCCCTGTTTGAGTTTCTGCGCCTTCAGCAATGGATGTGCTCGCCATTATAACGAACAAACAGATGAATGGAACCATGAATTTTTTCATTCTAATTATTCTTTTATTGCGCTTTTTTAAAATCGCCACAAAATTAGGCATTTAAATCATTTAAAAAAAATATGTGGTAAATTATTTTCTTTTTACTTTACCTTTTTACTTTTGAGAGACCTTAAAGCTTCAAAATGACTAAATATGACGTTCTAATTATTGGTTCCGGCATCGGCGGACTGACCACAGCGATCAAAATCGCAGAAGATAATCCCGAATTATCTGTTTGTGTTCTTACCAAAACCGTTGAAGGTGAGAGTAATACGAGATATGCACAGGGCGGTGTTGCCGCAGTATGGAATCCTGAAGTTGATTCCACTAATAAACACAAGGAAGATACGCTCGATGCAGGTGATGCGCTTTGCAATGAAAAAATTGTTGATATCGTAGTTAATGAGGGCCCTCTTCGGGTGCAGGAAATTATCGAATGGGGAGCGCGTTTCGACAAAAAGGCTACAGACGGTACCTTTGATCTCGGCAGAGAAGGTGGCCATTCAGAAAATAGAATTTTGCATTACAAGGACCTCACCGGTTGGGAAATGCAAAGAACATTGATGGCAAAGGCCGATGTCATAAAAAGCATAACTATCTTCGAGCACTATTTCGCTATCGATCTTATTACTCAACACCATCTGGGCCATGCCGTTACCCGCTTAACCCCTGACATTACTTGCTTTGGCGCTTATGTATTAAATAAAGAAACAGGTCACATTGAAACTTTTCTAGCCAAACATACTATTATTGCCACAGGCGGCGCAGGTCAGGTTTACCGATCCACAACCAATCCGGTCATTGCTACAGGCGACGGTATTGCCATGGCTTACCGGGCAAAAGCCTGGTTAGAAAATATGGAATTTGTTCAATTTCACCCTACTTCTTTATATAATCCGGGTAGAGATAATCCCGTTTTTTTAGTGTCGGAAGCTGTCAGAGGAATGGGAGGCATTTTGAAAGACAGAAACGGACATCCCTTTATGGATAAATATGACGCCCGCAAATCGCTCGCTCCCCGCGATATTGTCGCAAGAGCTATTGATAACGAGATGAAAATCATGGGCGAAGAGAATATGTTTTTAGATTGCAGACATATTCCTGAGGAAGACTTTATTCTGCATTTTCCAACCATTAGAGATAAATGCCTTAGCGTTGGGGTAAATCCAGCTAAAGATATGATTCCCGTCGCTCCCGCTTGCCACTATTTATGCGGTGGCATAAAAACCGATGAGATGGGCCGAAGCTCTATTTCCAGGCTTTCTGCCGTCGGAGAATGCACCAGTACGGGGCTTCACGGGGCAAATAGACTAGCTTCCAATTCTCTATTGGAGGCTATGGTTTTTGCCCATCGGATTGCCCTCGATGTTAGGGAAGTTATTTCCACAGGCACTTTTAATACCGATATCCCAGATTGGAACGCATCGGGAACTACTGACCCAAAAGAAATGGTGCTTATTACTCAATCTATAAAAGAGTTAAAAGAAATAATGAGTAGTTATGTGGGTATCGTTCGTTCAAATATCAGACTAAAAAGAGCCCTGGACCGCCTTTGGCAATTAAATCAGGAAACCGAAAATTTATATGCTACAACAACCTTAAGTCCCCAACTTTGTGAATTACGAAACCTCATCAATATTGCGTATCTCATAACCCGAACCGCAAGAATGAGAAGGGAAAGCAGAGGATTGCATTACACTACTGATTACCCCCAAAGGCAGGACGTTGCTAAAAGTCTTATTTTATGATTAGGACTAAAAACGATAAAGGGAAAAGTCAGCCAGACCCTTTCTTTGTAAAAAGTGCATACAGGAGACTTTCAATACTCCGAGGCCATAGACAACGCTGCGTTTAAAATTAATAGAGGAAGCATCGGCGAAATATAACGTTGGACAGGTTATTTCGCCGATGTTAAAGCCTCCATAAATAGCTTGAGATAACATTTGATTATCAAATAGAAAATCTTCTGAATTCTCTTTGAACGGTATTTTAAGCAAGACCTCTTTGGTAAAGGCTCGGTAACCCGTATGGTATTCTGACAATTTATGTCCACCCAATAAGTTTTGAATAAGCGTTAAAAACCTATTAGCCAAATACTTATAAAGTGGCATCCCGCCTTCCAAAGCGCCTTTACCTAAAATTCTGGAACCTAGTACGACGTCAAAAAGCCCTTCCCCCAACAAATGAATCATCGGCACCAATAACTTTGGGGTATATTGGTAGTCCGGGTGAAGGAGAATAATGATATCTGCATCGAGTGCCAGTGCACGTTGATAGAGAGATTTTTGGTTACCCCCATACCCTCTGTTGCGTTCGTGGATTATCAGCTCTCGAATGCCCAGTTTTTTGGCTAATTCCGCTGTGCCATCCTGACTGGCATCATCACAAAGGATAACGTCATCTACCCAATCGAGAGGAATCTCCCTATAGGTTTTCTCTAAAGTACGATGGGCATTGTACGCGGGAAGAACGACCATCACCTTTTTTCCTTTGTACATGCTCCAAATTAAATGTTATTCCACTATTTCTGCCTCAACCACAGGTTCTGTTGCATCGAGGAAGCCTCTTGACTCAAGAAAATTAAACCATTTAATCACCTTCTTCATATCGCCAATAAGGACTTTATCTTTATCATAATTCGGCAATAATGTACCAAAATAAGATTTTACTGTATCCGCGGAAGCGTCAGATTCACAAGGAGGATTTTCAACTTTGGTATCTTTTATTTTTTGGAAAATAACTTTCAATTCCTCTGTTTCTCCGTTATCAATAAAGATACCTATGGTTTCTAATGGTGTAAATTGATGTTTGCGACTGGAGGCAAAACTGCGTTTTCCTGTGTCTAAATCTTCGATAATGAGACCATTATTTCGATTGGCAACTAAGCGAAAAACACCTGAAATACCGGCTACGGCAACTAATTTTTCTAAATTCATAATCACTATATTTTGGAAATCCAATGATGTCATTCCATTTTGAGCGGCAAAATTAAAGATTTTCTTCAATACCGCAGTAAATAATCTAATTTTTCCCTAAGTCTGGATTTTGCCATGAACTGTTTTTCCAAAATAGGTGAGAAAGGTATCGGGCTGTCGAGCCCGCCAACTCTAAGAACTGGGGCGTCTAAATATTCAAAGGCTTTCTCTGAAATTAGGGCTGAAATTTCTCCACCAATACCTCCGGTTAACGTGTCTTCATGCAAAACTATAACCTTTCCCGTCTTTTTAACACTAGACAACAACGTTTCCTCGTCCAAAGGCCATAAGGTACGTAAATCTATTATTTCAACAGCCTCTCCCAAGGCTTCTACTACCTCCTTTGCCCAGATAACACCCATTCCATAAGTAATTATAGTGGCCTTACTGCCCTCATTTAAAACCGCTGCTTTTCCCAACGGTAAGCTATAATAGGCTGAAGGAAGAGGGCCGGAAACGGATCGATACAAACCTTTATGCTCAAAAAACAATACTGGATTAGGATCTTCAATAGCAGCAGTCAATAACCCTTTTGCATCATACGGATTGGATGGATAAACCACTTTAAGTCCCGGAGTATGGAAGAACCAGGCTTCATTACTTTGTGAATGGAAGGGACCAGCCGCCATACCGCCTCCCGTGGGCATACGAATAACGACATCAGCATGAGCACCCCATCTATAATGGATTTTCGCTAAATTATTGATAATCTGATTAAAACCGCAGCTAACAAAATCGGCAAACTGCATTTCAACCATCGATTTATATCCTTTCAGGCTCAGTCCCAATGCGGCTCCAACGATGGCACTTTCACAAAGCGGGGTATTTCTTACGCGCTTTTTTCCAAATTTAGCGACAAAACCCTCTGTTATTTTAAATGCACCGCCATATTCTGCAATATCCTGTCCCATGAGAATGAGATTAGGAAATTTTTCCATCGATTGGCTTAATCCCTCTGAAATAGCATCGATAAATCGCTTTTCCGTCACATTATCGTCCATTTCAGGCACTTGAAATGAAGGTTTCCAAGGCTTATAAACATCGTCCAGTTCAAGTTCTGGTATGGGTGACGGATCGTGGTAAGCTTCTGTTTCCTTTAAGTCAGCAACTATTTGCTTTTTAAAGAGGTCCTTGATAGCCGCCATATCAGCTGGGGAAAGCACCTTTTCATTATCAAGAAACGCTTCGAAAAGTAACACCGGATCGCGAAGCGCCCATTTTTCCATCAGTTCTTTGGGGACATACTTAGTACCAGATGCTTCCTCATGACCTCTCATTCTAAAGGTCATGCATTCGACTAAAACGGGTTCAGGCCGCAGGGTAATTTCCTCCTTTATTTTTTTAATCGTCTGATAAACCTCCAGAATATTGTTACCATCGATCGTCAATGATTTCATTCCATAACCAATGCCCCTATCTGCTAAAGTCGCGCATTTATATTGTTCGTCAGTAGTGGTAGAAAGACCATATCCGTTGTTTTCAATGATAAAAATAACGGGTAATTGCCAGACAGCCGCCACATTTAATGCTTCATGAAATTCCCCCTGACTGGTTCCACCCTCTCCGGTGAAGGCCATCGCAACCTTGTTTTGGCCGGAAAGAGCATCGGCAAGAGCCACGCCATTGGCCAAGGATAATTGAGGACCGAGGTGGGAAATCATACCTACTACTGCATTTTCCAATGAACCAAAATGAAAGGAACGATCCCGCCCTTTGGTATAACCTTCCAATTTACCTTGCCATTGGGCAAAAAGTCGTGTCAATGGCATTTTTCGAGTAGTGAAAACGCCCAAATTCCTATGTAGTGGAAAAATAAATGAATCGTCATCCAACGCAAGAGTGGCACCCACTGAAATCGCTTCCTGACCAATACCAGAAAACCATTTACTTATTTTACCCTGTCTCAGAAGATTAAGCATCTTTTCCTCAATCAAGCGTGGATAAACCAATGCTTTATAAAACTCAATCAGCCTTTCATTACTTAAGGTTCCTCGCTGAAAAGGGGTTTCAACCTCTGTCATTTCCTTCATAGAATACATTTCTAATAACCCGAAAAAGTGGGGCAAAATACACCCGATCCTTTCGTTTTTCCAAACCTGTAACTTAACATCCACTCATGACCACCTATGGTAAACGAGTTTATCAAGGACAGCGGATAAATATAACGGTAAGAAATCTGATATGCGTCTATTTTTACACCAAAAATTGCCGATGCTGACAAATTTTCATTTTTAAAATTCAATTGTTCCCTATTCAATGAAAGCGTATTGAGCAAACTGATTTTATTTGAAATGGGAATATGAATGGTTGCGTTTACATCGGTTTGCCAATCGCCCAAAGCCGTCAGCCTCAAAAGGAAAGAAGGCTCTATGTAAAAATCGTTGGCAACGGGAATTTGAAACCCGGACAGAAAATGAATATTGTACCAGGATTTAGTAACAAAGTTTTTTTCAGTTGGTAAAATATCTCTGACTGAAACACCGGCATAAAAAGGATAATGCGAAAAATAAAAGCCAACATGGGCATTGGGCGTAAAACGCGAAGGATTAGCGCCCGTTACTAATGGATCACCGGCCGATGGCGTAAATTTATCCTCCCTAACCGTCCATTGATTTCCTGATATTGCTAATCCAAAGAGAATGCGGGAATTTTTTGCCTCTTCTCTTTTCCCTTTAAAACTCAAATGATAAGCAAAGGACGATTCGAAACCTGCGTTCCCGGTGAGTCCGTTTTGATCGCGATATACCCAGCCTCCCAAGCCAACTTTCCCCTTATTCGTTTGATAAGCCATTGTTTGCGTATTTGGAGACTCTGGAAATTCTATCCACTGACTTCTTTGCGTAGCACTTAGCAACGTACCATTTGCTGCGCCTGCAAAAGCGGGATTTATATAAAATGGATTTAGGATATATTGATTCTGAATAGGCTGATATTGTGAAAATCCGCTAGGTAAGCAAGTAAATAAAATACATACTATAAATAAGTGCCTCATGCTTTTTACCACTTTACGAACTGATTTACCATCGTTTAATTAAAACAAGAGATTTATTCATATAAAAATGGATTTGCCCCTTACTTTTATACTTTCAAATAGCTGAATGACAAAACTAAATTAAATTGTTTACAAATTTGCATTAGCAAACCTCCCTATTCATTTTATAAATCACTAATAAGCTCTAAGTAATGGATAGTATGAATCCGTAGAAGAAAAAAAACAGATAATATTTTATTGACAAATAAACACCACATCATTGTCGTTTCAGGGTAAAATGCCCACGTTTTGGCAGCTCCCCATTTTTTAAATCGACAACATACCAATAATCATTTTCAGGCATAGGTAAAGAACCAAAAGTTCCGTCCCAACCCTTAACTATGCCTTTGTATTGCGATAAAAGTCTTCCTGAACGATCAAAAATGGAGATGACACAGTCGGGAAAAGCTTCTATACCTCCAATTTCCCAAAAGTCATTGAACCCATCCTCATTCGGTGTAAAAAAATTTGGAATTGAAATTTGAGGGACTCCTAGAAGAAGATTTAATTTTTGATCCCTGCAACCAAATTTATCCTTAACATACAAAGAATAATAATTCCCGGAAATGATAGGAATTGTTTTGTCTGCCTGAAAAAAGGCATTATCCCTGGAATAATAATAGGGCGGAGAACCACCTATTACCTCCATCGTAACCCTAAAAGGTACGGAGGCATCAAAATCGACAAATTTCGGCAACTCATTCATTCCAACTACTTTTGCCCCGTAGCCAATGCAGCCTTCACTATCTGTAACGGTAATTTTGAAGGAAGTTGGTGCGAAAATGGTCTGAGATGGCGTCGCTTGTCCATTATTCCACAGATAAGTAGCATATTTCACAAAAGGCTGAACAACCAGTGAATCGCCGCGGCAAAACGAAGTATCCTTTCCCATATCGACCTTAAAGGCAGGCAGGGCAGACACCCGGATACTGTCTTCCGACCAACAGGAACCTTTTCGCACTTTTACGGAATATACCCCGTTTTTTCCTACGGTATTCGTTTGAGTGGTAGTGCCGTCTGACCATTTAAACGTATTAAAAATATTCCCTGCATCGAGTGTAACTTTCCCACCAAAACAATATGTCTGGTCAGGCCCCATATCATATTGAAAGGGATCCTGTCTTCTTACATGAAAGGAATCTATAAACGAACCACACTGATTTTCCAGTTTCACCCAGTAAAGACCAGTATCGCGGATTACCTTTCTATCGGTTTTTGTTCCATCAGACCACCCTAACAAATTAAAGCCTTGGGCTTTATTTAAAACCAAAGAATCATTCAAACAAAAAGAAGTGTCGGGGATGGCTGAAACCTCTGGAATTTGCGTGTATATATTAATATTTTTTACAGAATGTATGTCCGTTGATCCACCCGTTGAAGCGGTAAAACCCATATAACCTGCATAATCGATTGGATAAAAACCTTCGAGCGTGATAGTACTATCGATCGTTACCTTTATATTTCCTTGATTGTATTCAATCCTGGCTTTTTTATAATTATAATCTCTCAGTTCTCTAAGCCCGAATAAGGTAGGCTGGCTATTTGTTGGACACTCTGAATAATTTTGCCCATTGCCATAACGTATCTGGAGTTCAGGATTTGCCCCGCCGCAATTATTATAGGTATCCATGACGACCATTAATCCCCTTGGATTTTGAGGTATTCCAATCCCACCTCCACTTAAATATCCTGTGGGAGGATTTACCAAAAAGCAGAAAGCGATGCCATCGGCACTTGAGCCTTCAAACATTCTGAATTCAAAAGAAACCGCCCATTTGCTGCAAACACTTAAATCTATGGCGTCCTTTAAAAATAACCCCCCATTTCTAAACATCTGAGCGGTGCAAAGAATAATTTCATCCTGGTTATTATCTGCGTCGCCATTTGTATCTCCAACGCGCGCATCAGCTACCAGATTCCATTTATCGGTATTTAAAGGAAAGCCGGAAAGAGAGGCAAACACATTGTCCTGCGCTGACAATGAAAAAAGAGACAGGCATAAAAAAAATACCCCCAAAGATATTTGGGAAACCAAGGGGGGTATTTTATTTATACAAGAAAAGCCCATTTTATTTAAAACCAGCTGGTTCCATAACCCATAAATGGCCAGGGAATACTTGCTAAAATAAGAATAAGACCAATCAGATAAGCCCAGAAAATACGACTAAACGCTTTCTTTTCAGGCGCTACTTTTTTTGCCATAATATATCCAACAGAAATGATTATGATAGCCAAAATCATCATAGAAGTATGCTCCACCAAGAAGAAACGGCTCATAGCATTCTTCATTGATTCAGCTGAAAAAACCACTTTTGGACTGATTGCATATAATATCAAACCAACTAAAAGCTGTATATGACAAGAAATGAAAGCAAACAGAGGCATTTTCTTATCCTTATCGGTAAAAGAATGATTGCCGGACAATTTGCCCGCTGTTTGAATAATAGCTAAAACGAGGGTTATTAAAAGAACCCATCTGAAGCCAGAGTGTAAATGAACCAAAATAGGATACATATTCGTTGATTTTAAAGGTTATCGACCAAGGTGAATGAGTAAAACGCTGATATCTGCCGGAGAAACTCCACTGATACGACTTGCCTGACCAATGGTCATCGGTTTCATACGCGACAATTTCTCCCTTGCCTCAGCGGACAGCGAAGTTAAGGAATGATAAGCAAAAGATTCTGATAATTTTAGCATTTCCAATCTGCTCATTTTATCAACCATTTCTTGCTCTTTTGCCATATAACCGGCATATTTCATATTAATTTCAGCCTGTTCTACTGCTTCGGCCTTATAATTTGAGAGAAATTCATTTAAACC
The DNA here is from genome assembly GCA_030728245.1 of Saprospiraceae bacterium. Taxonomy (GTDB): domain Bacteria; phylum Bacteroidota; class Bacteroidia; order Chitinophagales; family Saprospiraceae; genus BJGN01. The sequence continues at coordinate 38,284 of JANQZX010000015.1, forward strand.
CGGAACAACGCTCCTGACATCGGCAATAGAAATATTAGGTCGAAGAATAATGCCCTGTGCTTTCACCTTCTGCTTTATGGGCATACTTCCTTTTTCTTCAAGCAGTCCATTTATCTGGTCAGGTTCAACACTGCAATCATTTAAAAAGCGGGTAATTTTTTTAGCATCGGCTACTTTATCCTCCACTTTTTTAATTCTATCGTCCATATAATTCATGCCAAGCTCAACGGCCAGCGGAGTTAAACGTATATCAGCATTATCTTGTCTAAGAAGTACGCGATATTCTGCTCTTGAGGTGAACATTCTATATGGTTCCTGGGTACCTTTAGTCACCAGGTCATCAATCAAAACGCCTATATAAGCATCGGAGCGTTTCAAGATAAACGGATCTTTTTCCACCACCGAAAGATGGGCATTGATACCCGCCATAAGACCTTGACTTGCCGCCTCTTCGTATCCTGTTGTGCCATTAATCTGACCTGCAAAAAATAGCCCTTTCAACAAATGCGTTTCCAGGCTAAGAGAAAGTTGGGTTGGAGGGAAAAAGTCGTACTCGATAGCGTAGCCAGGACGGAACATTTTCACCTTTTCAAAGCCAGCAATCTTTGATATGGCTTTGTATTGAACATCTTCAGGCAAAGAAGAGGAAAAACCATTGACATAAACTTCACAAGTAGTCCGACCTTCAGGTTCAACGAAAAGTTGATGCCTGTCCTTATCGGAAAACCGATCAATTTTATCTTCAATAGAGGGACAATACCTTGGACCTAAACCCCTTATTCTTCCATTAAACATGGGAGAACGGTCAAATCCCGTCCGTAAAATATCGTGAACCTCCTGACTTGTATAGGTAATATGACAGGGAAGTTGATTCACTAAAGGGGACGTTTCAGTATATGAAAAGCGACTGGGATTTTCGTCCCCTGGCTGAATTTCCATAGCCTCGTAGTTCAATGTTCGCCCGTCCACCCGGGGGGGAGTACCCGTTTTCATTCTTCCTGCTTCAAATCCCAGGCTAACTAACTGTTCTGTAATCCCTTTAGCTGCGGATTCACCAGAACGGCCGCCACCAATCTGTTTTTCCCCTATGTGTATAATTCCATTTAAAAAAGTACCATTGGTGAGGACCACCGATTTACTGCTAATGGATAAACCCATACCAGTAACGACTCCCTTTACCCTGTTATCTTCGACGATTAACTCCTTAACCATGTCTTGCCAAAAATCTATATTGGGATGATCTTCAAGCATCATTCTCCATTTTTGAGCAAATTGCATGCGGTCACTTTGTGCACGAGGACTCCACATAGCGGGTCCTTTCGACAGATTAAGCATTCTGAATTGCACCGCTGATTCATCGGTAACAATACCTGAATAACCGCCCAATGCATCTATTTCTCTGACAATCTGACCTTTAGCTACGCCACCCATCGCAGGATTACAAGACATTTGTGCAATCGTCTGCATATTCATGGTAACTAACAGTACCTTAGAACCCATATTGGCAGCGGCGACGGCGGCTTCACAACCTGCATGCCCTGCACCCACCACAATTACATCATACGTTTGAAACATGTATCCTTTTAATTAATTAAGGGCAAATTTAATCCGTTTTTATCATTTTTGCGGAACAATCCTAATTAGCTTATATTTACCGACAAATTTCAAATACAAACCATGGCTTACACGGAATCTAATATGCTGCCATTAGGCACTAAAGCACCAAATTTCACTTTACCTGACACCCTTTCCGATAAGGAAATAACTTTGTACGAGATGCCTCCGGCAAAAGCGACGCTCATTATGTTTCTGTGTAATCATTGTCCCTACGTCATACATGTGAATCCGGAAATAGTTCGGATAGCAGCAGATTATAAAAATGCTGGCGTGCAGTTTGTCGGTATAAGTTCAAATAATGCCATAAAATATCCACAGGATGGGCCTGAAAAGATGACAGAACATGGGAAAGAAACGGGATACACCTTTCCGTATCTATACGACGAATCGCAGGACATTGCCAGGAAATATGATGCCGCCTGCACCCCTGATTTTTATCTTTTCGACGAGCATTTACATTTGGTTTACCGTGGACGCATAGACAGTTCCCGACCTGGCAATGACAAACCATTGGACGGCAGCGATTTACGACAAGCCATAGATAATGTACTTGCAGGAAAAGAAATTTCCCCCGTTCAATATCCCAGTGCTGGTTGTAATATCAAATGGAAATAAGGCCTTATTTTTTTGAAATAAGATTATTTCCAGTCATTTCAACGGGTAGGTCTATTTCCAGCAAATGCAGAATAGTAGGCGCTATATCTCCCAATTTACCGTGAGACACCTTGCTTTCTGACGCATTTTCTGCCACATAAATGATGGGAACAGGATTCATGGTATGGGCAGTATTTGGCGTTCCATCGGGATTAATCATATAGTCAGAATTTCCATGATCGGCTATGACGATGATATGATAATTGTTTTCCAGGGCGGTTTTAACCAAATCAGATAAACAGGAATCCACCGTTTCCACTGCTTTAATGGCAGCTTGAAAATCGCCTGTATGCCCCACCATATCGGCATTGGCATAATTTAAGCATACAAAATCGGGTTTTTTATTCCTGATAGCCTCCGTAATGAGCTCCGTAATACCTTTTGCACTCATTTCAGGCGCTGTATCGTAGGTAGGGACTTTCGGAGAGGGAACCATTAAACGTTCTTCCCCTGGAAATACGGATTCACGACCACCGGAAAAGAAAAAAGTTACGTGAGGATATTTTTCTGTTTCTGCTATTCTAATCTGTGATTTCCCAGCCCTTGATACAATTTCGCCCAGGGTATTATTCAAATTATCATTTTGAAAAAGAACAAAAACTCCCTGGTAGGATTCATCGTACTGCGTCATAGTTACATAGTAAAGATCCTTTTTAGTCATGCCAAATTCCGAAAAATCCTGTTGCGTTAACACCTGCGTAATTTCCCTGGGTCTATCTGTGCGGAAATTAAAACAGAGCACCACATCGCCATCCTGTATCGTTGCGGTAGGAGAACCGTCCGGATTGGCGGCAAATAATGGTTTAATAAACTCATCGGTTTCACCGGCCTGATAACTTTCCGATATAGAGGCCACCAAATCGTTTGATTTAGTACCTTTTCCAGATACTAATAAATCATAAGCCAATTTAACCCTTTCCCATCGTTTATCGCGATCCATGGCAAAATAACGACCTATAACAGAAGCCAGTTTTGCTCGTTTTCCTTTCAGAAAATCAGATAAATTAGCTATAAAACCCAAGCCACTTTTAGGATCACAATCGCGACCGTCGGTAAAAGCATGAATAAAAATGTCAGCGACCCCTGCATTTTCCAAAATATCAACTAAAGCTTTTAGATGATTAATGTGCGAATGAACTCCCCCGTCAGAAACGAGCCCCATCAGGTGAAAAGGTTTTTTATTACTTACTGCATATTCTATGGCTTCCAGTAGCGTAGCATTTTGAGCCAAAGTACCTTCGCGAACTTCTTTATTTATACGGGCCAATTCCTGATAAACAACCCTTCCGGCGCCAATATTGAGGTGTCCAACCTCCGAATTACCCATCTGACCTTCGGGAAGGCCCACCTCTTCTCCATAAGTAACTAACTCATTATGAGGATATTTAGCCAGGAGATTATCCATAAATGGTGTATTTGCCTGAGAGATGGCATCAGATGTAACATCTTGTCCAATACCCCATCCATCTAAAATGGCTAATAGTACGCGGGAATTGCTCATAAACTTTTTATTTTTGAAGCACAAAGGTAAGGTATAAAACAATAAAATAGTTTACATGGTATATTAATATACTTATACTTTTTGTTTTAACCCTTTCGTTATAGTCGCAAAACATCCCATACATGAATGTATTCCTAAGTGTAGTTTTTGGTCTTGCCTCATTTTTCCAAACGATAACCACAGACATCACCCGATCTTTAAATGAGGGGAACACCGTTGGTTTGAGTAGTTTTTTAGATGCTCAGGTTGAGGTTTCCATAGCCGACTTTGAGGCAACGGTGTCAAAAGCGGAAGCCATAGCACAGTTAAAAAAATTCTTTGTAAAAAATCCGGTCAAATCATTTACTCAGGCCCACCAGGGAAACTCCAAAGGGAATGATTCTACTTATATTATTGGAAATTTAAATACCCAAAACGGGATATTCCGCGTGTACATTTATATAAAAATAGATGCGGGAAAGCTTTTTATCCAGGAAATAAGGTTTGACAACGAAAAATGAAGATTGACGCCGATCTAAAATCATTTTTAGACGAAAAAGTAGCCGCTTACAACACCTTCGATTTTATAGAAAATGATCCTGTGTGCATTCCTCACCGATATCATTTGAAGGAAGACATTGAGATAGCAGGATTTCTGGCTGCCACCATTTCATGGGGAAACCGGAAAACGATCGTGAAGAATGCGACCCACATGTTAGATTTACTGGGTGAATCCCCTTTTGATTTTGTCATGTCGCACGATGAACATCAGCTTCATTTATTAGATCATTTTGTCCACAGAACCTTTAATAGCATTGATTACAAATGCTTTATACAATCATTAAAACACATTTACACAGAACATGGCGGCTTGGAAGCCATCTTCAGTAAATATGCCGAACCCCATTCGTTGCAATTTGCCATTCATCAATTCAAGCAGCTATTTTTCGAAAAATCGACTTCTGAAAGGAGTAAAAAACACGTATCGGACCCAATGGCCGGATCCTCGGCGAAACGGCTTAATATGTATTTGAGATGGATGGTAAGGAACGACAAAAACGGAGTAGATCTGGGCATTTGGACATCGCTGCACACTTCTCAACTTTCCTGCCCTTTGGACATTCACACAGGCAATGTAGCCCGTAAACTGGGATTACTCGACCGCGTTCAAAATGATGCTCGCGCCGTTACTGCCCTCGATGAAAGCCTTAGGGAAATGGACCCTGTAGATCCTGTGAAATATGATTTTGCCCTGTTTGGATTGGGCATCTTTGAAGGGTTTTGAGGGGGGTAATATCCATAGATATTTATAAGAAAAACTTATTAACTAAAACGGTGCACCTCAGAACAATTTCACACAAATTAAAATAGATTTTTTGCATAAAGTACCGAATTATGGTATCTTTCGCAAAATTTTACTCTTATAATGGCCGAGCAAAACGATATATCAATCAATCAGTGGCTAGATAAATTATTGGCAAAAGGAGTCTATGGCTTTGCTAAGGAAGCATTGCAGCAGCAAATGCCTGGCTACTCTGTTATTGCTGTTAAAAGGGTACATATTTCTCGTCTCGATAGCAATGCTGGCAATGTACAATGGCTAATTAATAAGCGTTTTTGCCGTATTAAAAGCGAAAGTAAAACTTCAAATTGAATGATAAAATTTTAATATTAGCGTCAAAAAATTATTCGCATCAAAATAAATAAGTTTTCGGAACGCTACCTTAACCGAACATTATATTCACTTTTTGACCAAGTCCAGATTCAAAAATTTTATACCATGTTGAAAGTTGAATGTCATATTTGTCATTTTCGTACTTCCTTCAATATTTCGCTAATGACAAAATACTTTGCTTTTTCTTCAAAGTTGTCTCGTTTTTCAGAGCCTATTTTTCCATATTTAATGTCTAATAACTCGTCAAAGTTTTTAGCATTTCTAATATTTTCTTTGTTCATTCCTTTTTCTTTTTTTTAGCGCGCTTTTAGAAACCGACTGCTAGCAACCTTAATTTATTAAGTTCTTTTAGTGTGGATAAAACAGAATTTCCCCCCAGCAGGCAGTCTCATTCAATAGCCTGCCGGGGGGAAATATATTATTGTTTGGTCTGTGCCGGTTTAGAATAAGGCGGAATTTTAATATCCTTTGCCGGTTGTTTTTCCAGCATCATCAAGACCTCTTTAACCGCCCTTTCCAATTGTGGATCGCGTCCTTGCTGTAGAGATTTTGCGTCCTGACGCACGTCAATATCTGGTGCAACCCCTTCATTTTCAGCAATCCATTTATTGGCAGCTGGGTCAAAAATACTATTATCAGGAGCAGTAAGTGCGCCTCCATCTACCAGACTATAATGTACGGAACTCTTCACGAGACCACCCCAGGTACGGGCACCAATTAATGGACCTGCATTTCGGTGACGGAAAACCCAGGGAAAGAAATCGCCCCCTGATCCTGCCAGTTCATTGATCAACAAGGCCTTTGGTCCGAGAATCCCTGCCGGCAACTTCATAGGCTTACCACCAGGTACTTCATTGGTCATCGCTGCCCGAAGACTACGGGTCATCAGGTCCGTCATGTAATCATCTAATAAACCACCACCATTGAAACGTTCATCAATAACCGCCCCTTGTTTATCTTGCTGAGCAAAATAATAGCGATTAAAGGACACAAAACCTGGTCCACCCGTATTTGGCACCCAAATATAGCCCAGTTTTCCGCCGGAAAGGCTATCTACCAACCGTCGATTGTCTTCCACCCAATTGCGTTGACGCAGACTCAATTCATTGCGCAAAGGTTTAACCGTTTCGGTCCATGAACCATCAAAAACAGGTTTATTATTCAAATGCAATACGGTTTGCACATCGGCCGTACCCGCCAGCATTTTATATGGATCTTCAGAAGTTGTCAGTTCCTTACCATTCACACCCACAAGATAATATCCAGATTCCACCTTCATACCAGGTCTGTCTAATGGGCTGGAGAGACTGGGATTCCAGCTTTCTGTGGTGAAAATCCTGTTGATTTTCCAACGATTCTGATCTGCTATCAAATCTGCCCCTAAAACCGCTGCAGAAGAACGATCAGTGGCTGGAAAATCACCACCAAATACGAAACTATGTCCAACTGAAAGCTCCCCATTGACCATATCTAAAATATAGGTCAGGTCATCCCTGTGTTTAACAAAAGGAACCAGCGGTGCATACCGGCGATAGACCTCATCCCAATCCCTGCCATGAATACCCTGCTGGTCATAAAAATAATCCTTTTCATAGCGCCAGGCCTCCTCAAACATCTGTTTCCACTCCGCAGACCGGTTCAACTGCATGGTCAGGTCCATTTTCAATGGTTTTGCCTCATTTCCATTAGGCCCACCGGTTGAGCCCACTTTCCACTGACCCATGGCATTTATTATAAATTTTTTCCCATCAGCAGATACTACCAATCCACTTGAACCGGTAAGAAATTCTTTAGCTTCTTTTGCCTCGAGGGTATATTTGTGCACCACGCCGGGTTTATTTGCCACTCGTTCGCCAACAAAGACAGACCCTTCCGGACCTGCCACCATGGTCGTATAATTCCGTTTTGGCATACCCAAAGGAATAGTTCTCCGATCAATATTATCAAAATCGATCAGCACCTCGATCTTTTTATCTTTAGGTTTTTCCGGCTCAGGCGATTTTGCTGGCGTCTTAGCATCAGGCTTCGCATCGGGTTTTGTTTCCGTTTTTTCATCGGCCACTTCCTTTTTCACCTCTTCCTCATCGCTTTTAGGTTTGAAAGGCGATTGATCCGATTTGCGCAGATTAATCACGTAGGCCTCATATTCGGGATTCGCCATTTGGGAACTGGTATTGGCCCAACCGCTACCTAATGCTACTTCGGTACTGGCGAGGAAGTACAAATTTTTTCCATTGCGATCCCATGCGGGTGAAAAGGCGTCGGCAAAAGCATTTGTCAAAGCCCTTCTATTTTTCGTTTTCACATTGTAGGTCTGAATCGCACGTAATTGATTATCTCCAGACTTAGTGTAAGCCAACCATTGACTATCGGGAGACCAGGTAAGGCCCATGTCTCCCCTTTCCAGATTATTACCTGCCGTATCAACCGTTTCAATGGTACCGGCCTGAACATCTACTATTCTTATGCGCACTCTGTTATCGGTAAATGCGATATATTTTGCATCGGGCGACCAGACGGGTTCCCAAGCCATTTTCGATTCTCCAATAGAAATGATACGTGGTTTATCCATACCATCCTGACCTGCTATCGTCAAGGTATAGCCCTTTCCATCGGCATCAGAAAACCAGGCGAGCTTATCGCCCAATGGTGACCAGATAGGTACGCGGTCAGCGGCACCAGAACTTTGGGTAAGATTCCGCACATCCCCATTTTCAACAGGCACGGTAAATATTTCACCACGCGCTTCCACCAGGGCTCTTTTACCAGTGGGAGACAAGGAGACGTTAGTGGCATTTCGACCCACCTCTTCCCAACGGGTTTCAGCCCAGGGAAAATCGCCGGACACTGTAATATTCAGTTTCTTGCTATTGGATCCATCCAGCCCGATGATATGCAGGAATCCTTCGCGTTCGTATAATAGCCTGTTACCATTTCCGGAAATATATTTTACATCCGTATCTTTGAAAGAAGTTATTTGAGTTAATTTTCCAGCGTCTGGCTCGTACGACCAGATATTGGCCACTCCACCGTTTCTATCGCTAAGGAAATAAATCATTTTACCTAACCAAATAGGCATAATGTCCGTACTGGAAGGATTCGGCAATAATATTTCGCTAAAATCAGACAGATTCATTAAAATGAGTGGGGTATTCTGTCCACCGCGATAAGCGCGCCATTCCACATCCCACCGATCCATCTTGTCTATTATCATCCTTTTTCCGTCGGGTGAAAAGCTACCATTATTTCCCCACTGTTTGGTTACCAGCGCAGAAGGACCTCCTTCGACCGACACGGTGTACAAGCGGTTATAAGCGGTAGGAGCTGTTTCGCGATCGGAGGCATATAAAATCCTGGAACCATCGGGGGTCCAACCTCTTACGGTAGCAGCAGCGGGATACCAGGTAAGCCTTTTTGGTTCTCCCCCAGTCACAGGAACGATATAAACGGCCTGATTCCCGGAGCGATTGGAAGTAAAAGCTATCGTTTTACCGTCGGGTGAAAACTGCGGATTACTTTCAACCGCAGGGGTACTTGTCAATCTGGTTACCTGCTTTCCCTCCAGATCGGAAACCCAGACATCGGCGCCATATATAAAGGTCACCTTATCGGAACTCAGGGATGGCTGACGCAACAAACGGGTTCCCTGTGCCATTAATATACCGCCCGATACGACAGATAGCATAACTATCTGAAAAAATACCGATAGCGATTTTAATCGATTCAATTTAAATTTCATCATATAGATTCATTTTGCAAAGGCTGTTTTAAAAATATCCTTATAAATATAATGGGTAATTTTAAAATACCCATTTTTATTCTCTGCCGAAAAATTCCTCGATGAGCGGCGATTCAAATCCACGGGACAGCGCGTAACGAAAAGCTTTACTTTTACGTTCGAAAGGCGGTACATCGGGGCATTTTTCAAGTTGTTGAGCCAGGATTAAATGCAGCGCTTCCTTATAATCTGCAGGATTAATTTCCTTCATTGCCTCTTTGATGCAATAATCATTGATTCCCTTTTGCTTTAGGGATTGGATAATTTTGATGCGACCCCAGGCTTTCATCCTAAATTTTCCCCGGGCATAAGTTTTGGCAAATCTGATTTCATTTAAAAAATCTTCCTCAATGAGGCTGCCTATTATTTCTTCCAAATATTCACCATAAATGCCGAGAGAGAGCAATTTTGTGCGGACTTCACGATGGCAACGTTCCTGATACGCGCAATATTTTTGCAATAAAATAAGGGCTTCTTGTTGACTGATGTATTTTTTCATAGATTAGGTCCAACCTTTGTATTTGTAAGTATAAGAAAAATTTCCACAATAGGTGACAATTTAGCGATAAAGCTATATATTTGCACTTCTAAAAGGGGCCCATAGCTCAGTTGGTTAGCAGCACCTGACTCATAATCAGGGGGTCGTAGGTTCGAGCCCTACTGGGCCCACATAAGAAAAACT
>JANQZX010000016.1:0-19268 GCA_030728245.1 Saprospiraceae bacterium
AATCTCAATATTCAACGAACTGCTTGCCACAACAGGCAGGATTATCTTTCTAAAGGTATTGTTCGGTGCCTGATAACCTCCCACGTGAATTTGAAATTTGTTTTGTCGGGTTGGACAAGCTGGCGAGGTACCCTCCAGTTTAAAATGAATATAACCGCTTTGCCAGGACCAGTACATGCCATGAATAGGGTCTAAATCTCCTTCAAATACCCCTGCTGAATGCGTTAAACTGTCTATGCCGATATTAAAACGAATATTGTTAAATGCACCTGTTTCTGTCATTTCTTGAGAAATGAGTCCACTTGTGGGTAACCCTGCATCAAAAAGATGATGTTGTTTCCCTATGCTGGCAACAAAAGTATCATCGTTAAATAAAGCTAACTCCGAAATATAAAATTTTAAGTTGCTGATGGACAATGAAATATCTCCATATTGGTAGTTGCTATCTAACACAATAGATGTATGGCCAATGGTTGGAACAAATGAAATGGACAATGCTTTTTGAGCATCCAATGTCACCGATGTAAAAAGGACGAATAAATGGAATATAGCGGTTTTCATTATAAATGCAGATAAAAAGCAGGTTAATTTTATCCTCTCAAATGATAACCTTTTACCTTGGTAAAAGTTCTGATTCCGGCATGAGAAAGGGTAGCACCAAAGCCCGATTGTTGCCTCCCACTCCAAGGTAAAGCAGCACTCACCCGATCGCAACAGTTCCAGTATCCTGTACCTGTATTCAACTTAGACAGCAAATTTTCTGCCCGATCCCTTTGAACACTATAGACCGCGGCGGTAAGTCCATATTCCGTATCGGACATTAACTTTAGTGCCTCCTCATCGTTTTTAACCGACATGATACCTATGATTGGGCCGAAAGATTCTTCTTTCATAACCATCATCTCATGGGTCACATTGCCCAGTACGGTAGGTTCAAAATAATAACCTGGTCTGTCCAATCTTTTTCCACCAGCTAATAACACCGCTCCTTTTTGGAGGGCATCCTGCACTTGATTTTCCAGAAAATCGAGTTGACTTTCACGGGTTAATGCGCCAAGATAAACGCCATCCTCTTTCGGGTCACCCATTTTCCATGAAGAAACTTCTTTCACAAATGCATCCAGATAAGCGTCGTAAACTTTTTCATGGACGTAAATACGTTCGACAGCACAGCAACTTTGCCCGTTGTTATAGAAGGCACCATCTGCCGTACCTGCGGCAACAGCTCCCACATTTTCAACATCATCGGTAACATATAATGGATCTTTTCCGCCCAGTTCGCATTGGCAGATGACCATTTTAGGTGCCACTTTTGAATAAATATATTGCCCTGTTTTGTATGAACCTGTGAAGAAATAGCCATCTAAAGGTAAGCGAAGCAGTTCTTCACCCGTTTCAGCTCCACCAAGCATCACTTGAAAAACGTTGGAGGGAATGCCTGCCTTTACCAATAAGCGCTCTATTTCAAGACCTGTAAGACTCGCATATTCCGATGGTTTGTAAGCCACCGCATTTCCCGACAAAAGAGCTGGGATGAATACGTTAACACCCACCAGATAGGGATAATTCCAGGCAGAAATATTGGCAATGACGCCCAATGGTTCATAACGAATCACTTCGGTAATATTTTCGTCTTGAAACATTACTTCGTCGGACAAATACTTTAAAGCATTTCCTGATAACCAGTTAATTCTTGAAATGGCCCCATTGATCTCATTTCGGGATTGTTGCAAAGGTTTTCCAACTTCTGAGGTAAGAATTTCTGCCAATTTTTCTTTTTCCGCTTCCAATAAGTCGGCAAAAGCTTTTATTTTGCTTATTCTTTCACCCAATGGAACTTTTGCCCATTCCTTCTGACCGTCCAAAAGCAGATCATATTTCTTCTTAATGCTCGCAGGCTGGTCAACATGTAAGGAGGTCAATATTTGACCTGTAGCTGGATTTTTGATGTCCAATGTCATAAAATTAGTTTGCCTGATGGCGGTTAAAAAATCTTTTCTTATGTTCTCAGAAAAAGAATGGGTGCAGTTTTCTGACATTCTTTCCGGGTGATATTGAACAGCCAATAAGTAACCCGTATCTGATGTATCTTTATATTCAATAGCCTCAATCACCCCGTCCTCTTCAGACCAGGCAACAGGGATTAAATTGTGTCCAATATGTTCAGGATCAATGGCTTGGTGGTGGGAGCTATTCACTTTTCCATTTAACTGCTTCGTTATAGAATGAAAATAACTTCCTTCCAATACCATTATATCATGTTCTTTATCCTTTCCGTCGGCCCGATGTTTGTGATTTCCAGGCAAACCTAAATCCTGAATGAGTTTCCCACCCTCTAAAATATTAATCAATTGATGTCCGCGACAAATGCCCAATATGGGCATTTTCATTCTTTTTGCATGATGATAAACTAAGGATTCAAAGAGATCCCTTTGGTGTTGAAAGTCAGAAGGAGCATTAGGATAGGGAGCAAAATGGGTATAACAACCTGGGTAAATGTCGATGCCACCGGTTAGCAAAACCCCATCGAGGGTTGCCAATAAAGGGAGGTCAAAATGTTCAAATGAAAGATGAACCAATTGGATATCTTCCCCTAAATCATCTTTGGTAAACCACTTAGGATAAAATTCGTAGTTTGTCAACGTTTGCGTTATCCCTAATCTCTTCATTTTTTAAAAAGCCTTGGTATATAAATGTTTAAAATCATCGCGACTTACTGGAATAGGATTATTAGGATGAGCAAAATCGGCGAAAGCCAGATCGGCAAGGGTATCAATGTGTTCTTCTTTCACACCAATGTCACTTAATTTTCCTGGAATACCGAGTTTTTCATTTAATTCTTTCAGCCATTGCACGACAGCAGCACCATTTTCCTCTTTAAGTTCTAAAGTACGGGCAATGCGTCGAAATTTCTCCTCACAAGCGGGCACATTAAATTCCATGCCATAAGGCAGATTTACTGCATTGGCCAGTCCGTGATGTGTGTCGAGAAGGGAAGAAAGAGGGTGTGCCAGGGAATGAACCACCCCTAAACCCTTCTGAAAGGCAATGGCACCCATCATGGAAGCTATTAACATATCGCTTCTGGACGATACGTCGGGTTTATGGACTGCATTTTCAATGGCATTTTTAATTTTCAAGATACCTTCCAGGGCGATTCCTTCACAGATAGGATGACTCATTTTAGCCAGAAATGCTTCCATATTATGGGTCAGAGCGTCCATACCAGTAGCTGCAGTAACGGCAGCAGGTAAATCCATGGTTAATAAAGGATCCGCGAAAACAATATTTGCTAATAACTTGGGGGAAAAAAGAATGCGTTTCTGATGGGTTTCGTCGTCGGCAATAATGGCACTACGGCCAACTTCGCTTCCCGTTCCAGCTGTTGTGGGAATAGTTATAAAGGGAGGAACTTCATTGGTGACAAAAACATCCCCTCCTATAAGATCATCGTATTTGAATAAATCTTCCCTATGATTTATACTCAGGACAATGGCTCTGGCAACATCAATGGCAGCACCGCCGCCTAATCCAATGATGGCATCACATTTATTTGAATCAAAAGCATCGCGACCTTTGAGCACATCAGATTTGACGGGATTCTTATGGATATCATGAAAAACGGCGATGGAAATTCCTTTTTGCTGAACATCGCGAATCAATGTATGGGTAAAATCGAGGGTAGCGATGATTGGATCAGTCACCAATAAAGGGTGCTTAATATCTTTACTTTTGAGATAGTCAGCAAGTTCATTAACGGCACCTGCACCGAATCGAATAATGGTTGGAAAATTAAATTGCACCATAAGATTTAACTTCAGATATGTCTTTATATAATTTCAAAATAACGTTTATATTCCCAGTCAGTGACTGCTTTGAGATGTTGTTTCCATTCCCATTCCCTGGTCATAGTAAAATGATCAACGAAGGTATCTCCGAATAATTCCCTGGCCACGGAAGAATCTTTCATTTTCCGGGTGGCCTCAATCAATGTGCCTGGAATATTTTCATTCCCCGTTTCCTTGTAGCCATTGCCAACGGTTTGGGGCTGATGTAAATGCAGTTGATTTTTTATGCCATATAGTCCGGAAGCCAGACAGGATGCCATGGCTAAATAGGGATTTACATCGCTGCCAATAACCCTCGTTTCAATTCTTGTAGCAGTGGCACTGCCAGCCAGAACACGAAGAGCAACGGTCCTATTATCGATGCCCCAGGTAAGGGTAGTTGGCGCCCAGGCACCTTCCACCAAGCGTTTATAGCTATTTATGGTTGGGGCAAACATAGGTAAAATATGAGGAAGGCAATAAAGTTGCCCAGCCAGATAAGAACGGGCGAGGTCACTAAGTTTTTGTGGATCATTTTCCGAATAAAACAAATTTCTTCCCCCTTCGGTATTCCAGAGACTTTGGTGAACATGTCCTCCACAACCTGGTAGATTTTCATCTATTTTCGCCATAAAAGTGGCCATAATACCATGTCTGTAAGCTATTTCCTTAACAGCCGTTTTAAATAAGACAGCCCGGTCAGCGGCTTCTAAAATACCCGAATATTCAATGGCGGCCTCATAAGTACCTGGTCCTGTTTCTGTATGCAAGCCTTCAATGGGAATGCCGAACTGAGTCAGGCCATCAAACAAGGCATTAAAATAATCCTGGTGTAAGGAGGTTCGTAATACAGAATAACCAAACATACCCGGTGTCAAAGGGCGTAGATTTTTATACTGTTTATCGTTGGCAGAATGGGGAGTTTCCGAAAAATTAAACCATTCAAATTCCTGGGCGAAAATGGGGGTAAAACCCATATTATTTGCTGTAACGCGCGTATTTTTCAATAATTGCCTTGGACAGACCGCTGCTGCATGACTGGAAAGGGGATCCATTTCACCAAGGAAAAATGGAAGGTCATTTTCCCATGGAATTTTCCTGAAAGTATGTACGTCCAACACGGCGGGACTATCGGGAAAACCTGCATGCCAGCCACTTATTTTACCTTTATCATAGAGCGCATCTTCCATGTCCCAACCAAAGATAACATCACAAAATCCCATGCCTTTTTCAATGATGGAGACAAATTTTTCCGAGGAAATATATTTGCCTCTTAAAATGCCGTCTATATCGGCAACGGCTACTTTTACCCTTCTGGCAGGATGATTGGCAACGTATTTTAAAATACTGGCTATGTCCATGATTTATAATATGTTTTTTTTAAGTCTTAAAAATATAAATACGCTAATTAGCATGATGCTGAAAAATAACAGGAATAAAACGAAATTAAATACAATCATAGCAATCAATGCTACCAGGGTGATGATGAGCGCAGTATAAGGAAAAAGAGGATAAAATGGAACTTTAAAGGGTCTTGGTAGTTCCGGTTCACTCCTTCTCAATTTTATGAGGGAGATCATAGAAAAGAAATATAAAAAGAGGGCACCAAAGACAGCGATAGTAATTATTTCCGCTGTTTTTCCCGTTAATAACGCTAAAATTCCGATGCCCATATTTAATAATAAGGCATTGGCAGGCGTGTGAAATGTCGGATGTATTTTACCAAAAACAGGCGGGGCAAAACGCACCTTTCCAAATTCATAACTAGCCCTTCCCGCCGCAAGAATGAGTCCGTGGAAAGAAGCAATAAGTCCAAATAAACCTACCGTTATCAGCAAATGGTATAGGAAATTATTTTCACCTACAATATTTATTAAGGCTAATGGTAAAGGAGAATCAGAGGTAGATCCGTCAGCTCTATATACAATATTTTCCCAGCCACCTACACCCACGGCGCCAGCAAAAACTAATAGACACAAGACGATTAAAGTAATTAAAGCAGAGCTAAAGCCCACTTTTATGGTTCGCTGAGGATTTATAGTCTCCTCAGCAACATTAGCAACCCCTTCAAGGCCTAAAAAAAACCAAATGGCAAAGGGAAGGGCTGCAAATATGCCGGAGATACCATTGGGCAACGAATTTTCCAAGAAGGCGTCGGAAGAAAAGTGGGGAAGGGTAATGCCGGCAAAAAGTAATAATTCACCAACGGCAAAAAGAGTGATACCCAGTTCAAAAAGAGCGGAAATTTTAACGCCCCGTATGTTAAGCGCCGTGAACAGAATATAGCTAATGATCGATATGACAATAATGGGTACGGAAGGGAAAAATAAATTAAAATACGCGCCAATAGCAAAAGCAATCGCTGGTGGTGCAAATATAAATTCTATATTTTGGGCCATCCCGGCAACAAATCCCCAGGTGTCGCCAAACGCTCTTCTTGTATAATCGAAACCGCCTCCAGCTTTGGGAATAGCCGAGGCTAGTTCGGCATAACTAAAAGTAAAGGTGATATATAAAATAATAATGAAAAAAGTAGCTATGGCCAATCCCAGCGTTCCCCCTTTCTCCAGGCCCAGATTCCAACCGAAATACATGCCAGAAATAACATAGCCTACCCCCAATCCCCAAAGCATAAGGGGGGTTAAAGTTCTGCTTAATTTTGCTTCCTCCTCCGGCGAGACTGATTTTTTCATGTTGATTGGGTATGACACGAAGTTATCAAATTCTTACGATAAGCAGAATTAAAAAGGAATATTAAGTCGATTTATCTTTTATACCTTTACTTAAGGCATATTTTTTTAAATTTTCTCTTAACATTTTTCGTGCACGAAATAATCTGGAACGTATCGTACCCATGGGTAATTTTAAAATTTCAGCTATTTCCTCATAACTGAAACCTTCCAAATCACTAAGTAGAAGCGTTATGCGGTAAGTGTCGCTCAACTGATAAATGGCCCGGGTAACCTCGTCGTCCAGTAAAGAATCAAATATTTCTTCCCTTAAGTCGGTGGCGTCGGGAAGCTCAATTTTATCTTCAAAATTAACTTCCTTTGGGAGACGCTTCTTTTTTCGATAGGCATTAATATAGCTATTTTTTAAAATGGAAAACAACCATGCCTTAGGATTTGCATCTCTTTGAAAAGTATCTATCGATTTGAATGCCTTTAAAAGCGTTTCCTGAACTAAATCTTGTGCATCTTCCTCCTGCCTGGTCAAATGATAAGCAAAGGAAAATAAAGATTCTACGAAAGGAAGAAATAATTCTTCAAATTTTTTGTCCTCTTGAGGCATTACTTTTCGATATTTCTACAGAATTGATAAAAAAGACCTACTTTTGCAAATCTATGAAAACAAGAACAATTCTTTTAGGTTTATCTGTGCTGCTGAGCACATTGATTTTCTCCGGCTGTAAGGGCGAGTTTGAAAAGATTCGTACCTCAGGGGACGCAGAACGTTTATATACTGCTGCGATGGATTATTATGAAGATGAGGAGTACCAAAAAGCTCAAACACTGCTCGAGCTAATCATTAGTAGTTACCGAGGTAAAAAAGAAGCGGAAGAAATTTACTATAAATATTCTTTCACTTTTTATTATTTGGGGAATTATACTTCAGCCTCCAGCTACTTCAAAAATTTCACGCAGACTTACGGAAATAGTCCCCTAAGAGAAGAGGCAGATTTTATGTCCGCCTACTCAAATTACCAACTATCCCCTAATT
Organism: Saprospiraceae bacterium; assembly: GCA_030728245.1. Lineage (GTDB taxonomy): Bacteria > Bacteroidota > Bacteroidia > Chitinophagales > Saprospiraceae > BJGN01. The sequence goes on from JANQZX010000016.1 coordinate 7,548, forward strand.
TCAGGTTGGATCAAACGAATTCTTTGCAGGCAATTAGTGAGTTACAACTCTTTATAAATACTTATCCCGATAGTGAAAGGGTTCCTCAGTGCAATGAACTCATTGAAAGAATGCGCGATAAATTGGAGGAAAAAGTGCTAGACGAGGGTCGTCTCTATTTTAATATGAGAAGATATAATTCGGCTATTCAATCTTACGAAAACCTGTTAAAGGATTTTCCAGAGACTGAAAATGCCATGAATATTCGCGTGATGATTATTCGTTCCGCTTTCTTGTTGGCGGAAAATAGTATCTACGAAAAGCGTAAAGAACGATTGGAAGACGCGCAAAAAAGAGTAGATGAGTTTTTGCGAAAATACCCAAAGTCAACGTACGTTAAGGAAGTATCTAACTTCAAAGAGGAGATTGTTAAAAAGATTAACTTATTTCAATAATATGGATATTAAAACTAAAGTTCAGGGTGTTGACCCAAATGTTCAACCTCGCGATATTGATGGTATTTCTGCAAAAGCAGCCAATATTTACGAAGCATTGGCTATTATTTCTAAGCGCTCTCAGCAATTAAGTGTTGAGCTTAAACGCGAGCTAAATAATAAGTTGGAGGAATTTGCCGTTAGTTCTGAGACCATTGAAGAAATCAGTGAAAACAAAGAGCAAATAGAAATTTCTAAATTCTACGAGCGTCTGCCTAACCCTTCTATTATTGCTTTAGAAGAGTTCATCCGTGGTGATATAGCTCACCGTTATGTAGAAAAAGAAATTGAGGATTAATTAAGTTCCAAAAAATGATATCATGAGACTAATACTGCTTTTTTTATTATTCAGCGTTTCAGTCCATGCTCAGGAATTTAACTTTTCTGTAAAGATAAATACTCAAAAGCTACAAACGGTAGATCCAAAAGTTTTTCTTACGCTGGAACAAAGTATCAATGAGTTTCTCAATACTACCCGGTGGACAGAAAATAACTATCAGCCGTATGAACGTATAAAGGGTAATTTTTTACTTACCATTCAAGAAGAATTATCTGCCACTTCTTTCAAAGCTGAATTGGCTATTCAAGCGACAAGACCCGTTTTTGGCGCCGGCACTTATGCCACTACGTTGATCAATCATATCGATAAAGATTTTGTTTTCTTTTACGAGCAGTTTCAGCCTATTCAATATTCTAAAAATACTTATGTTGATAACTTAAGTAGTGTATTGTCGTTTTATGCGTTTGTTATTTTAGGTCTCGATGGTGATTCATTTTCTTTGAATGGTGGTAATCAATCGTTTCAAAACGCTTTTGACATTATTTCAAATGCCCCTCAGGGAAATGGTACAGGATGGGGTACTGACGGAAGTAGAAATAGATACTGGTTGTTGGAAAATATTCTCTCTCCACGATGCAGAGCTTATAGAGAAGCAATGTATATTTATCACCGCCTCGCCATGGATGTAATGCATCAGGATGCAGCTAAAGCAAGGGTGATTTTAACGGAAGCGCTTACAAATATTGAAAAAGTGAATATGGCCTATCCAAATGCCATGATTACCCAGATTTTTGTTAATGCCAAGGCCCTGGAACTAACTGAAATTTTTAAAAGGGGAACCCCTGAGGAAAAAGATATATTTTCCAGAGTGCTCATGCGTATCGACGCACCTAATGCTGAAAGGTATCGATCTATTCGATGATGTATATAATCCGGATATATGGTTCTACAAAACAAATATTATCGAACTATTTGGTTAGATGAAGATTCCTCAGGTGATGTTTGTGTGTTAGATCAGCGCGAACTCCCTTTTTCAATAAAAATTCTTTCCTTAAGAAATTTAGAAGACGCGGCTTCTGCCATTGAAAACATGGCTGTTCGTGGCGCACCGCAAATTGGCGCTACCGCTGCTTTCGCTTTTTATCTGGCTACAAGAGACATGTCGGAAGATGTTTCCTTCACTGATTTTATATCGTCTGTTTCAGATAGACTTGCCGTTACCCGACCTACCGCAGTAGATCTCTTTTATGCTATTGAATTGCAAAAAAGGGCATTGACAGCTTTGCTTGATCAGTCCTTGGTTGAATTCGTTACCTTGAAGGAAAAAGCCATCTCCATTGCCTTGAGAACAGCTCAAAAATGGTGCGACGATAGTATAAAGGAATGTGAGGCCATTGGACAGGCCGGCCTTGAAGTAATAAAGAAAATTTATGCTAGAACAGGAAGACCTGTTAATATTCTTACCCATTGTAATGCCGGTTGGTTAGCTTGTATTGATATTGGTACAGCTACTGCTCCTATTTATGCTGCTCAAAAGGAAGGAATTCCCGTTCATGTATGGGTTGATGAAACCAGACCGAGAAACCAGGGAAGTCGTTTAACTGCCTTCGAATTACAAGAACAGAAGGTGCCTTTTACGCTCATTACCGATAATGCCGGCGGCCATCTCATGCAACATGGACTGGTTGACATGGTCATAGTTGGCACGGACAGGACTACCCGAAATGGGGACGTAGCTAATAAAATTGGAACTTACCTGAAGGCCTTAGCCGCTTTTGATAACCAAATTCCTTTTTATGTGGGTTTGCCTTTGTCTTCATTAGATACTAATATCGCTGACGGGGTAAAGGAAATACCCATTGAGGAACGCAGTCCGGATGAGGTACACTGGATTGAAGGTTGGAATGGTACAAAAATAGAAAAGGTACGGATTTCACCCTTTGATGCCCCAGCGGCAAATTTTGGTTTTGATGTTACACCCGCCAGACTTATTACCGGAGGCTTAATTACCGCTAAGGGTATTTGTCCGGCAAATGAGAAAGATATTAGTCAGTTTTTTAGATTATGATAGACGAAGGGTATATTAAATATGAGGCTATCTGGCATACTTCCCCGCCTTTCGAGTCCTCAGTAACAGATGCTTTGATTGTTCACCGGCAATTAATGCTTAAGTATGACCTTATTGGCGCGTATCCCGATGGCATTGGCTTTGGAAATATTAGTCAAAGAAATGGTCAATCCAATTCGTTTGTTATTTCGGGTTCGGCAACTGGCTCATTACCAGTGCTTTCCAGCGCCCATTTTTCTTTGGTTTTAAAAACAGATCCTATTCTAAATAAACTTTGGTGCACAGGGCCTCATATTGCTTCTTCAGAAGCGATGAGCCATGCAGCTTTTTATACTATTTTACCCCATATAAATGCCGTGATTCATGTCCATCATGAAAAATTATGGCAAAAATATCTTTTTACCCTGCCAACAACCGCTGCTGAAGCAACGTATGGCAGTCCTGAAATGGTGAAGGAAATTGAGAGATTATTGAGTGACCCAACAGTGGCTGATGGGAATTTGATGTTTATGGCCGGACATACCGATGGCATTTTTGCTTTCGGTACTGACCTGGAGGGAATTTCAGCTAAACTTATTCAACTGCTTTCCACCCTTTAAGCAGGTCGGAAATAGAGCCTTTCTGTCCTAACTCTCTCTGTTAGCTTATTAAAATGCAGCATACCTTGCATCAAAAAATAAATGCTGCGATGTCTCCTTTTGCTAGGTCTGTTTTTAATAGCGAATGATTCCTTTTCTCAAATTTCTTCCACCGTGGGTGTACATGGGGTGAAAGAAGATTGGATGCAAAAGGGACAGGATTATTGGGTTATTCCCATTGGTAATAAAGGCATTTATAGAATTTCAACAGAGGAGCTGATAAAATATGGCTTACCTCATTTAAATGATACGTCTAATTATCAATTCCAACTCTATGCATTAGGTGTTCCCATTCCTTTTTTTATCCATCATGCAAATACAGTTTCACCTACTTCCTATTTGGAGTTTTACGGAGAAGGAGATGAAGGAAAATCAGACGATTTGCTTTTTAATAAAACATTACCCCGGCTAAATCCTTTGTTTAGCTTATTTACCGATACTACCTATTATTTTTTAAGCTGGCAACGAAAAGAAAATCTGACAGCCCCTCTGGTAATTATGGGACAAGTGCCCCTTATTAAAAATTGGTCGCCTGGTATCGTTTTTTTAAAGGAACAAGTGATCTATAATGACAGACCGATGAAGGTATTCAATAAATGGGTCGGCGTCGATTGGGCCACTTCACAGTTTGAAAACGAAGGCTTTGCTTCCGATTGGTACAATACACTTATTACTAATATTTCATCGCCTGGTATTAAAAATTATAATCATAAGATACCCGCCCAGGAAAGGGCTCGTGCTACCCTAAATATTCATTTGATTACCAATGATTTCGACGAGCCTCATAGGTTACAATTTTTCATTAATGATTCTTTTATCGGTTCGGATACATTTTCCTTTTCAAAAATTAAAAATTATGAATTTAATGTGAATACCGAGGTACTTCGGGAGCATAATTCAGTCATATTAAAAACTACCAATGGCGAATATGATAAATTTGCTATCGGATGTGTTACTCTTTATTATCCAGCCGTTGAAACTCCTTTGTCACATACTTTTGAGATATTAAATAGGGATAATTATTTGCCAATGGGCATACAAACCAATGAAAAATCAACGCAGATAGTTGTTTGGAACTTAAATGACAAGGAGGTTCACTATACCCAAACTGATGAAAATAGCTTGTTTTTTATGGCCATTCCTCCGACAGAGACAAAATTTCAATTTTTTATTCAGGCCGAGAAAAGCGTATCCTGGGTCTCCCTTCCTAAAATTTCCTTCTCTCCCCATGATTTACCCCCGATAGATATTGACCTGTTATTGATATCAAATGCTCTGCTCAGCGCAGATAAATTGGGGAATAATCCGTTGGCAGACTATGCGGAGTATAGAAAAAGTGTGGAGGGTGGAAACTTTTCTCCGTGGATTTCAGACATTAAACAGCTCGAAATGCAATATGCTTTTGGTATTCCAAATCACCCTTTAGCTATCAGAGGATTTATAAACAGGTTAATTCAAAGAAATTATCAGTTAAAGGGTATTTTATTACTTGGAAAAGGCAGAGAGTACAGAGATATTCGCAAAATCCGGGTTCCTAATGGCTTGTTGTCAGAAGAAGATCTTCCCTCTTTACTTCCCACCTGGGGTTATCCGGGAAGTGATGCCATGTTAGTCAGTTCCTTTGAAAATGATTTGCCATGGACAACCTTTGGTCGGATTCCAGCTATTTCCCCGGAAGAAGTATCTCTTTATCTAAAAAAGGTGATCCTTTTTGAAAAAAACAGGGAATCAAATGAAGTAAATCCTGCCTGGGTTAAAAGCGTGATTCAATTGGGCGGAGGAACTTATGAACCTGAGAAAAAATATATCAGAGAGGTACTAGCTAATTATACTCAATTGTTAGATGCACTTCCCTGGTCACCCAACGTGACCTCCTTTTTTAAGGAAAACGATGAACCTATTTTTGTCCCGTATTCTCAACAATTTTTTGATAGGGTAAATAAAGGCCTTGGATTGATCATTTTTCTTGGACACTCAACAGCGGGTACTTTCGATTTTAACATCGACAATCCCCGTTTATACGATAATGGGTATAAGCAACCCTTCTTTTTATCGTTGGGATGTTATGCTGGAAACCATTTTACTTCATTCAGGAGCCAGGGCGAACGATTCATTTTTTATCCTGAAAGTGGTGCTATTGCTTTTGCAGCTACCAGAGGCGTCGGTTTTTTACATTTATTAGCGGAAATGGGAAGTGTTGTTCTTGAACAAATAAAAGGGGACGATGGCTTTCCCGCCTGGGGAAAAGTCATACATAATGGCATATTGAAGTTAATGAAAGGCGATAATAAACCGCTGCAGGCTATGGCACAACAGTTAACTTTTCAAGGGGATCCTCTCGTTTATTTGCCTGTTCCTTTGTCTCCGAAACCTGATTTTGCACCTCATTCTTTCAGTGTTTTTCCTTTTCCTGTATTAGTTACCTCTGATTCAATGCAGTTGGAATGGAAAATTTCACACCTGGGTTTAGAGCCACTTGAAGCCCTTAAGGTTGAAATTTCTATGAGAGGTTTGGATGAAAAAATCCTTTTTGCAGGATTTATTCCTTTACAAACTCTTGATAACAAGGTAAAATTAGTGCTTCCCATTCCATCAGATGTATTGAAGGGGGAGTATAGATTGTTTGTAAAATATATTCAACAGAGGTGGGTAAATGGAATGGGTGAAACCAAGGAGGAAAGCATAAATATATCCTATTTTCATGACGATGGTGGGGAAGGATATCCCTTGCAGGTGGAAAATAGACTTTTTATTCCCTTATCACCCATTGACAATGGAATTTTAAAAGTGGGAAATAAGTTTTCACTGTTTAGGGTATCTGACGAATTATCATCCCAGGAAATTCAATTAGAGTGGAAGGGCAATGGGGTAGCTGGTATGAACCAAAATGTTGATACCACATTGACGCTTGATAAAGATATCTTTTATCAATCTTTAGTTTTTAAAGAAGATAGTCCTGTCATACATGGTCTCGTTCCTTTCCCATTGATTTTGGATGAAGTTTACTACTGGCGTGCGTATCCTAAAGAAACAAGTGATTTTATATTAAGTAATTTACCTTTTCAATCATTTACATATAATAATTCATTATATGAAATTAGTTTAAGTACCCAACGTCAATTGAATGAGGGAAAATTAGAAGGACTACAATGGAAACAAAAAGAGGATGATGTCCCAAATTGGGTTTTTTCTACGGTGTTTAATACGGTGCTTATTCGAAATAAATGGAACGATGTGGAGAACCCTCCCTCATTTATACATAACGGGCAACCCATTGGCTCACCCTGGCCCTGGTTACTTACAGCGGCCATCCAGGTGATGGTTTGGGATACCATAGAAGGTCATTGGATAAAAAATCCACCGGGCGGATTATTTCATGCTAAAAGTAATGGTAATGCTATGAATGCCTGGGTATTTGATACCCGGAATGCTGAAGGCCGTCAAGGACTTATCTCTTTTCTTGAAAATGGTATTCCTACTGGTGCCTATGTTTCTGTTTATTCTGCTCAAGAAAAGGAAAATGGAGATTATCGACCTGAGTATTGGGAAGCAGATGCCCTTGAATATGGAAAAGATATATTTTCCGTGTTAGAAAAATTTGGTGCCACCAAAGTCAGGGAATTGAAGGAAAGGGGAGCTATTCCATACATTTTTCACTTTAGGAAGGGCTTTGGTAAACTAGACGAATCAATAGCCCTTTTTGCCAATGATATTATTTACGCCCAATGTAACCCATCAAAAGTTTGGCATAAAGGTTCGTTTACCAGCCCTTTACTAGGTCCGGCTCTTTCGTGGAAGGAAATACAAATAGATTTTAAGGAAAAAGTGGGCATTTTTGACACAATAGATATAGTCATATCTGGTTTTAATCCTTCTTTTCCTCATTTTAAACCCATTCTGTTCGAGAAAAAGGCAATCTCTCAAGGGTTTAAACAATGGAAAGTTAATACAAACGATTTTTTCTTTAGTGAAATAGATAGCTTATTGGCTGTGAAACTAGGTATCTCAAAAGGCCAACTTAATAAAACGAGTTGGCCTTTCCTACAATTAAAATTTAATATTACTAATCGATTGACACGAACACCCTTGAGTTTGAATAAAATTCAAGCGGTGTTCAATCCTTTGCCAGAGGTTAAAGTCAGATTGATCCCCAATATATCGTATGATTCCACCCTAAATACTTCAGACTTCTTAGCCTATTGGAATCTGGAAAACTTAAGTTCCTTTACTACCGATTCGCTCAGACTTTCCTATAAAATAGAGCAAGGAAATACCGTGATTTCGGATTATACTTTGGCTTTTAACCCTCTGCTCCCTTTTGAAACGCTTAAGATTCCCTGGCAGTTATCGCTGGCAGGTTTAGAGGGGGATATAGATTTAGCTTGGCAGTGGGGATTACCAGGTAATGATTTTCACCCTAAGAATAATAAAGGAAAAGTAAAAGGTATTAAGCTGCCCAACAAATATAAAATATCCCTTTCCCTTCAATTGGACGGCGAGATACCTCAACAAGGAACCTTTGTTTCTCAAAGACCGGCATGTATTATCGAAGGTATCATGTCGAGTATTAAGGGGGTGGAAAAAGTTGATTCACCTGAAATTATAGCTTTTTTAACCCTACCAAATGGATTGGTGAAACCGATTGTTTGGGATTATGAAGGAGTGAAAATGGATATTGAGTCCATAGACAACAGGCACAAAATTAGCATCTTTTGGCAGCCCTTTTTTAGTGAAGAAGGAACTTATAAAATTCAATTAAGTATGGATAAGTATAGTGAAACCTGGACTTTTGAAGTGGCGAAACCGCAAAAATTTACTCGTTTTGTTAACTATCCAAATCCATTCTCTACCTGGACCAGATTTCACTATTCTTTGAGTGCTGGCGTTGACATTCTTCAATACAGTATTCAAATTTTTTCGATGACAGGATTATTGGTCCGGCAGTTAAGTAATGAAGATGTCGGTAGTTTTCATATTGGTACTCATTTGACAACAGGTGGTTGGGACGGTAAAGATACTTTCGGAGATGTACTCGCTAATGGTGTTTATATCTATAAACTGGCATGGTTAAACCAGCATCTTATGGGTAAAATGGTGTTAATAAGTCCATAAATGGTAAGTGTCATCATCCCCGTGTACAATGCTGAAAAAACACTAGCCAGAGCCATAAAATCTGTGCTTAATCAAGTTTTTGTCAGCCAGTTAATTATCGTAAATGATGCTTCTACTGACCATAGTCTTTCTATTATTGCCTTTTTTCGGACTACTTATTTTTTTCCAAACGGGAATATAAAGCTGGATTTACGTAGTCTGGACGACAATAAAGGGGTTTCTGCGGCAAGAAATGTAGGTCTTGAATGGGTCACTTCTCCTTTGGTCTCCTTCCTTGATGCAGATGACGAATATTTACCTGGTAGATTTTATGAATGTGTCCTTCAACTTATTGAAAATAAAAAAATTGAAGGTATTTATTCACCCGTTCAGGTAAAATATGAAGGTGTATCGGCAAAGGAAAATCATCAAAAAATGAGTAACGAAAAGGAAATTATTGGAGATATAGGTGAACTTAACGGCAGATTGTTTTCTAATTTTTTAGGTTGTTCAGGAAAATATTTTTTGCTAACCGGATTATTAATCCGAAGAAAAAGTATTTTAAACATTGGCTTTTTTGACCCGGATTACGCCTATTGCCAAGATACAGATTGGTTGCTACGCATTATTTCTACCATAGCATTGTTACCCTCAAAAAGTAAAGATCCTCTGGTAATTATTTGGAGGCATGCTGAAAATAGAATTTTGGATGGTTCATCAGCTTCCGTTTACAGATATGCCTTGCTGAAAAAATGGTTGCCGTATGTTCTCACTCGCAAAGATTTTGCTTTTAAGCAGAAGCTGTTTTTTATTAATAGTTTGTTGGATTCTCCAATAAAGCCTGGTAGGCATAAAATTTTCAAGATTTTAACAGCCTTGGAAATGTGTATTAGAAATCCTCGAATACTTAGCTGGTTGATTAAACAATGAAAATATTATATTTTTCTCCCACCTATTCTCCTATAACGCATGGTCCAGCCTTAACAGCTCAAATTATAGCGAACATACCGTCAGATAAACATTCCATAGAGATAAGAATGGTGTCAGAATCTTTTGAGTTTGATACTCCGCCCAATGCCTATTTGATAGATATTCAGATAAATAGATTTTTTCACGCATGGGGGAAATGGATAAGGATGTGGCGATATTACCAAAAGGCCATTGAAATTTATAAAGATTATCCTTTTGATTATTTGTTGTTTAATGATGCTTTATTAGGCTTTTTTTCGGCGCTGTGGTGGCGATCTTCAACTGTCCAGATTTGGGGTTTTTGTAACGATTGTGCTTACATGAGTTTATCTTCTAATGTTAATAAATGGAAGCTTAGTTTTTTGATGGAATGTTTGCACGCCATATCGGAATATGGTACGATGAAACTGGCGGACGGTATTTTTACCTGTTCGCAGTCTTTAAGGAATATGGCAATGCTTGTCTATGGAATCAAATCGGATAAGATAAAATGTTTATATCCTGGCATTCACCTTTCCTTTTGGACATATAAATTCCGTTGCTTTAAGAACTTAGGAGAAATGGAGGAAATTTTATTTGTGAAGAGTGATTATAAAAATGGGGGTTTATTGGTCCTTTTGAATGCTCTTAGCAGGTTATCGAATCTTTCTTTTCGTTTACATATTGTGGGAACGCCATCGAGTCAACTAGCTAATCTTCAATTATTACTAAATAAATATCCAAAACTGAACATCATCCTTTATGGACAAGTTTCTCCTGTTAAAGTGCGGGAGCTTATGCATCAATGTGATATGCTTTGTATGCCTTCTATAAATGAAGGATTTGGTATTGCTAACATTGAAGGATTAGCCACAGGTATATCTGTCGTCAGTTCCAGCGCTGGGGGAATCCCTGAAGTTTTACCGATGGATAAATATGGATGGACGGTTCCGCCTAATGATGACATTTCTCTGGCAAGGTCTATTGAATATTGTTGGCGAAATAAGATGGAGCGATCAAAACGGTCCCAGGCAGGGCGCGCCATGGTTGAATTACATTTTACAAGCCAGCAGTTGCAAGAAAATTTTATACAATGCATTATGAAAAAATAGCTAAAATCGCCCTTTTTGAACCTGAATTACATCATGAAGTATTAGAATTATTTTTAGCTCATTATGTTCACATTGCCGAAAATGTATCGATTTTAACATATAGTGAAAATATAAAATACATCGGTGAAACGTCACGTTTTCAGCCCAATGTAACCTGGTGCACATTTGAAAATAGGAAAAAAGATGAACGGTTAATAAAACAATGGATATCAGAGCAGTCTAGCGTTGATTTATTTGTCTGGATTACTTTATCTCCTTTATGGTTAAATTTTAACATCGAAAAATTTCCAGTGAATTCAATGCTAGTTATTCATAATTATCATTTTTGGTTTGAGTATGATAACTACAAAGCACCTTTATTTCATCATTTAAAAACAATTTGGCATCAATGGATTTACTTTTTTAGTTATCGACAAAAGCAGAAAAGATGGCTCTCAAGATTTCGCTATTGGAACAGTTTGGTATCCTTTCCATTTCTTACTCCTCAGCGCATTCCTCCTCAGCATTCTACCACTAAAAATAATTTAACGGTAGTGATTCCGGGCGGCATCAGGGAAAATGGAAGAGATTATGGCTTAGTTATTCAATTAATTGAAAAATTACCCTCCACCATGGCGATTGAACTTGTATTTCTGGGAAATGCAGGCAGTCATTTTGCCCAACGATTTCTAAAATCGATTTTTAAAATCAAACCTATAACGGTCATAATCGTACACTTTAACCATTATGTGCCAGAAGATCTTTTTTCGTTTTACATGCAACGGGCTACCTTTTTATGGATTCCACTAACGCCGGACAGGTATTATGGTGGTGTAATAGAAAAAGTAGGTGTTTCTGCCATTACAGGGGGTGTATTCGATGCCTGGAAATACCAGAAACCCTGTTTTCTTCCCCAATGGTATCCCATTCCTTCTGACATGAAAAATGTAGTATTGCCCTACCATCATATAGATGAAATTATTTCCCAACTTTCAGGCAGTAAACGGCTTGTTAGTTAGATTTACTGTTGAGATTTTATGTCATTTAGAGAAAAACAAGTCTTTTCAATGATACAGTAAGTTGGAATTTCAAACACATTGTAAATGTATTTAAAATAAGGGGGTATAATGCT